>JAZNWG010000067.1:0-2313 GCA_045593225.1 Oscillospiraceae bacterium | reverse complement strand
AGGACTTGTTAAGATCGTTAACGCTTATCATTCTTTGCAAGTCTCCTTTCCAGCTTTCCTACAAGGTGGGTCAGCAGCATTACGATAGCAAGGTAGATAAGTGCAACCGCTACCAGCGGCAGCAGAGCCTCATAGGTCTGGCTGCGTATGATATCGCCGCCCTTTGTAAGGTCCTCTATAGCTATGTAGCCTGCAACGGAGGTCTCCTTCAGCAGCACGATAAAATCGTTTGCAAGCGCAGGAAGCACGTTCTTGAACGCCTGCGGAAGTATGATGTTCACCATAGTCTGCGAGTAGCTTAAACCAAGGCTTGAGCCTGCCTCAAACTGACCGTTGTCAATGGACATGATACCCGAACGGACAATCTCAGCAACGTAAGCGCCCGAGTTCAGTCCGAACGCAAGCACCGCAACAAGTGTCTTATCAATATCAACTGATCCGAAGATAACGAAGTAGATGATAAGAAGCTGGACAACAACAGGAGTGCCTCTTATTACTGTAAGATAGATCTTACATATCACGTTGCCGACCTTGAATCTGCCTGTCTTGTCATGAGTGGAGCGGATAACAGCCACAAGGAAGCCAAGCAGCAGACCCATCAGCAGCGCAAGGAACGTTATAAGAAGCGTATTGCCGAGACCTCTTACAAGATACAGCCAGCGATCCTTATAGATGAAATTCTCATAGAATGCGTCACCTATACCCTGAAAGAAACCACCTACAGCAGCGAGGAATTCATTCGTTTCCGCTACCTCCACTGTCGCCTCGACAGTAGCTCCGATAGTCTGCTTTGCAGCCTCGATGGTCTGTACGGCGTTACTGATGAGATTCAAAAAAACACTTCCTTTCAGACAAAACCGCCGTTTCGGAAATACCGTCGCGGCGGGTGTTTTGTTTATTAAGCCCTGAATTACTTAACTCTTACGATGATCACCTGTGTAGCAGTTGTGTAGGAATCGGAGAAGTCGATGTTTTTCAGTCTGTCCTCTGTAACTGTCATACCTGCAGCGCCAACATCAGCCTTACCGGAGTCAACAGCTGTGATGATGGAGTCGAAGTCCATGTTCTCGATCTCCAGCTCATAGCCGAGCTTGTCGCATACAGCTCTCATCATGTCAACGTCAAAGCCTACTACCTCGCCGTCCTCAACCAGCTCATAGGGAGGGAACTGTGCGTTTGTAGCCATTACGAGCTTGCCGTTGGGATATTCGATGCCCTCGGGAGAAACGTAGGGAGAGTTACCAGCCTCGTCGCCGATCCAGTTAGCAGCGATGGAATCCATTGTGCCGTCAGCCTTCAGCTCTGCAAGAGCGCCGTTAATTGCCTCTGTCAGCTCTGTGTTGCCCTTCTTGATAGCGATAGCGTACTCCTCAACTGGGAACTCCTCTTCGAGGATCTTGAGATCGCTGTTCTTCTCAACAAAATCCTTTGCAGGCTCGTTATCGATGATAACAGCGTCAACCTTGCCCTGCTTGAGAGCCTGAACAGCGTCAGCGCCTGCCTTGTAGCGCTCGATAGTAGCGCCCTCGATATCGGAAGCGTAGATATCTCCTGTTGTGCCGAGCTGTACGCCGATAGTCTTGTTATCAAGGTCTGCAACAGAGAATACCTCGTTGGGCTTTACGCTGCCGCAGCCTGCGAGTATTGTTGCTGCCATAACAGCAGCTGCAAATAAAGAAATAGCCTTTTTCATGTTTTTTCACCTTTCTTTTGCGGAACACCGCATAGTATTTCAATTTAACAGTAATAGTATACCATAACAATGCGATGCAAGTCAACGATTTTTTCAACAAAATATGACCGTTTGCTGTGATTTTTTTGACATTTAATACAGTAGGGCGGGCTGCCTTCAGCCCGCCACAGGAAATACGCATGTCCACAAAAAACATGAGCCGCCGACATTGCTGCCGACGGCTCAGAGCTGTTATGCAAATGATCAATAAGCGTTTCTTACCGCTTCCTCGATAACATTACCGTTCTCGTGAACGAAGATATACTTGTAGCCGTTGGAAAGCTCGCCCATTACAGCACCCTCAGCGGAAGGCTCCTGCTCGGGGTAGAATGCAGCGTCGTTCTTGATGTACTCAAAGTGAGCATCAAGCTGAGCCTGGATCTCACCCTCCATGCCCTCGATAGGCTTAACGATGATGATCTCGTTGAGCTGTGCGGAGATGAGCTGGTTTGCAATATAGTAGTCCTCGCAGAGAGCAGTGTCGATGCCGAAGAAGCTGAGAGCAAGCTCGGGATCGTCAACAGGCATCATAGAGGGAAGTCGGAGGCCAAGCGGTCTTAGGAAGACAAATTTGGTGGACA
>JAZNWG010000066.1:0-4262 GCA_045593225.1 Oscillospiraceae bacterium | reverse complement strand
GTGGTGCTTGCTGTTGTTGCGGTGGTTGTCTGAGCAGTAGTGGTCTGGGTGGTCGCAACAGTTGTAGCTGCCGAGGTCGTAGCAGCAGTTGTAGTCTGTGTAGTCGTTGTGGCTGTTGTTTCGGCCTCAGTTGCAGAAGTTGGTATGGTCGTAGCAGCAGCACTCGTTGTAGCTGCTGTAGATACCTCGACAGGCTCTGTTATCTCGGCATCAGAAGTCTGAACGGTCGTGTCGGGCTGTGTAGCCGATGTGGTGGTAGATTCTGTGGAAGACGAAGCCTCCGATACCTCGCTGCCCGAGCAGGCTGTAAGGCTTAAAAGCAGCGAAATACACAGCAAAGCTGAAACTATTCTTATTCTCATAAAATGACCTTTCAAAACACACCAAAGTTATTCATTTTCTTCGTCATAGCTGTCTGTAGCCACAGGCTGTACGGGGCTGAGCCAGCCGCTGTTGAGACGACACACCAGACGCGCATCAATATAAGCCTGCGCCATTGTGATGATAGTCTGACCCTGATAATTGCCGCTTTGTGTAAGCTCAACTACCAGCGCAACATCAGCAACCTCCTCATCAACAAGGCAAAGCGGCAACATAAGCGACAAACTGTCGCTCTTGGGATAATAGGACGGTATTGCAGTCTTGTAATTCCAGCGGACGCGCTTTCTTGCAAGCTCGATAGAATCCTTGATGCGGTTCTGGATACGGATAAACAGCCTGCTGTTATCGCAGATGATAGTCTTAAGCTGCTCATAAAGCGAGCTCTTGGTATAGCGGTCAGCGGTCGGAATAAGCGAAGCTATCCTCTGTGCCTCGGGACAATCCGTAAACTGATCTGTAAGGAACTTAAGCGGAAGCCTTCTGATATTGTCGATGATGATGTGGTCATAATCAGGGTGGATAGGCTTATCAAGATCGAATATCAGATCCTCTTTATTCCCGAAATACTTCGGTGGCTGTGGCAGCGGGTTGAAGTAATACACCAGCTGCTTTCCGAGATCGCGCGAAGCGGCTGTGCAGAAGCCTGAGAACTTCCACCGTGTTTCGCTGTCGGGATCGTTCGGGATAAAGCAGGCATATAGATCGTCATAATGCTTGTCTACAAGACCTGTATTGAACGCCGCGAACATTCCGTCATCAGAAATGCAAACCTTTTTCTCGCGTGTAAGACGATAGAACGTGTACTTTATATACTGGATAAGGATATGATAATCCTTGGAGACAGAGTTTGCAAAGTCCCATTCCTCATGGATAGCCTTTTCTGCAAGCTCAGCAAGAAAGCCTGACCAGCTTCCGAGGAAAGCGAAGCTTTCAAGCTGCTTGCCCGGATATACGGTTTTAGGCGAATTGCTCCTGGGCTGGGTATCTATATAATTCAAAAACCACGGCTTGCCCTCGTAGGTGCTGCGTTTCAGGGTTATCTCAACAGGTGTTCCGTCAGGCTTCAGATAACGGCACGGGAATATCATCTTGCCGTCATAGAAGCGCACCGAGCAATCGCGTGCTTTTTCAAAGTCCTCGCAAAGTGCCTCGCGTACCTCAGCGGGAGTGAGGCTCTGCCCTTTCGATTTCAGATAGCCGAGGATTATTCCTATGGGCTTAGGCGGAAGATTGCAGAATTCGTCAAGCGGCTCAGCAGGGATATCTGCCGTAGCGTCGTCCGTCTCAACAAAGCTGCCTGCAACATATTCGTCGTGCTTCAGCAGTGTTACCATTATCTGTGGTACGCCACCGAGGATAACGTCCTCAAGCTTCAGATAATCCATCTGAGCAAGAAGCTCCTTCATCTTGAAGCAGCCGTATTTCGCGCGGTCAATGTTATTATCCGTAAGCAGCTTGCTTACAGCCGCCATGTGCTGAGGCTTATTAAAAGGAAATGCAGACGAAAGAAGGCGATATATCTCACGCTTATCTTCTTCGCTTACGTATCTTTCCTGTACCGACGCAGGTGCAAGGCTGTGTACGGAATCGCTGTTGAAGATCGCTGTCTTTTCAAAGGAGAAATACAGGCTTTTTCCTCGGGGACTGAGATTTTTTGTTATTATGCCATTGACAAGAAATCCATCAAGGCAATAATCGATCGGGAATGTGTAACGCTCCGCAAAGAAGCTGAGGCTGTCAGCCTGCTTTGCCTGAGCAAATCTGTCATAGACGCGCTGCTTCATCTCCTGGACCGAGAGCCCCACTCCGAGCACCTTTGTGAGCGCATAGAGCGACTGCTGCGACATTTCTATGATATCGTCATTGAGGATTAGCGAATGGCTGCCGAAAAAGCTGTCGGCAGGGTGTTCGTCTGCGTTGCGCTTTGCCGCGCCGTCCCAGCGTTTGATGATAACGTAGGTGTTTCCTCCGTCTGTCGGGTGAAGCTGAAGAGCTTCAGGGAAATCCTCCGCAAACGCGCGAAAGCTGTCGTAGCCCATCTTAGGCAGCGAATAACCGTTTGTCGAGAGCCACTCGGTAAGACGGGTGATCCTGTAAATACCCGAATCGGGGAACTGATTGAGTATGCAGCCAAATATCTCTGACTTTTTTTCTTTTGTTAACATTATTTCCTCTTTCTTTCATACCCGACTAATCTCTTGAATAATTGGTATTAGTCGGCTCTTTTTAATGTAATTTATATGAACATGACATCTTTATCATGTTTATATCTCTGTTGTTTCTGAAGTCTCTAGGGTTTCAAGTACGAAATCCTCAAGGTCGTCCACATAATCAAAATCTTCTATATAAACGTGGTTTACCTTTTCTGCAAGCTGGGCTTCGGAATAATCCTGCATAAACAGCCCGTTCACATCTAATCTGTACGAATGTAACCTGCTGTCGTTTTTAAAATGGAATTCAGTTACGGGAATACCGAGGAAGCGGTATCCGTCTATTACTGTCTTGCACTCCGAAGCAAAATCCTCGGGATCGGAATAGCTGCTGCCGAAAATAACACTTATCACAACGATATCATCAGTTGTAAGCGCGTCGATTCCTGACTGGTTTGCTGCACCATCGGGGTTCAGCTCAACCTCTACACTTATCTCCTCGATATCAGCCGCGTGTCGCAGCTCGTAATATCCCTTATCATATATCTGTGCTGCTACAGAGCGGTTGTTGTACTCCTCCTTGCTCTCCTTATACGAGCCGTTGAGCACCACCGCCATCGTGCAGCAGCCTGCAACGATAAGCGCCGATATAACGATCGCGGGGATATGTATGCGGAATTTTCTGCCCGAAGCAAGGTGATATACAAGAAGCTCCAGACCTATCAACACAGCCGCAACGGGAGATAATTTCAGTGGCAGCAGATAATCGGGATCTGGCGAGAAAAAGCAGCATATCACCACTATTCCCATGAAAATAAGTATCAGCGACAACGAGATGATACCTGCGCCCTTTCGCACCATTCCGATACAGAATTTCTCGATACTGCTCTCCTCGGGCGGTTTCTTGGGCTGAGGATTGTTTTTTGCAAGCATCTCATCAAGCGCAGCCAGTATATGACGGTCACGCGCGTCAAGCTCCTCCTGAAACTGAGCGGCACTATCGACAGCAGACGGGGCGGACAATGTCTCTATCTCCTCTTTTGTAAGGATCTTTTCTTCTGTTGACATGAAATACCTCCTTCCAAATATAATTTTTCAATTTAATTATATCAGAATTTATCAATGCTGTCAATGGAAAGAGTGTTGAATTATCGCGATAAACAAAAAACCGAGGACTAGCCTCGGTTTTCGTTTCTTTTATTGAATTACAGGGACTTGATGATCTCGCCCATCATGCCGGGAACAGCGCCGATAGCGTTGGACTCGTCAGTGTCGATATGCATTGCATCAGCGAACTTATCGCTTACTCTTACTACAACATCGCCAAGGATAGCAGTTCTGCCGTTTGTTGTGCACTTAACCCATACGATATCCTTGTTGTTGATACCAAGCTTTTCAGCTGTTTCGGGGATCATGTGGATATGACGCTGTGCAACGATAACGCCTTCCTTGATCTCAACCTCGCCTGCAGGACCGCGAAGAATGCAGCCGGGTGTACCTGCAACATCGCCGCTCTCGCGAACTGCGATGCCAAGTCCGATAGAACGAGCGTCGGTAGCGGAAAGCTCAACCTGATCAGCGGGGCGAACAGGGCCGAGGATGCTTACGTTAGCAAGCTCCTTCTTGGGACCTACAACTGTGATACGCTCCTCGCAAAGTCGGAGGCCAAGCGGTCTTAGGAAGACAAATTTGGTGGACAACTCCTTGGCCCACAGAACGACATGGCTACGA
>JAZNWG010000065.1:0-2795 GCA_045593225.1 Oscillospiraceae bacterium | reverse complement strand
ACTTTCTTATCGGCGTTGCTTATAGCAATACAGAGTGCAGGGCTTGTTCAGCTTCTTATACTTTCTGATTTCAATTATGCAGATGGGTATCTTTCAAGTAAAGAGATATTCCACGTATCGGAAGAAAAGAATGTTATCGTTTTCCTGCTCGACAGGTGTGCCTTCACGACCATCGAGAAGACCTTTGATATCTATCCCGATATAAAAGAGGGACTTGTAGACTTTATCAGCTATGATAATGCTGCAGGATCCTACTCCAGAACCTTCCCGTCAGTATGCTACTTGCTGACAGGCGTTCATAATGACTATACCGAGCCTGTGACCAATTATTTCAGAAAAGCGTGGACTACGGGCAGCTTCCTTACAGACATTAAGAATGCAGGTTACGGTGCCAGAGTCTATACCGAAATGAATTACGTTATCAAGAATACCGATTTTGCCGAAGGTAAGATTGATAACATAGGAGCCGAGGAGATCAATCCCGATTCCGTGAATATGCTGGGTACTGTTCTGAAGCTTTCCATGTATCGCTATTCACCTCTTTCCATGAAGCCCTTTTTCTGGTGCTACACGGGAGATTTTGAGAGCGTCGGAACAGCGGCTGACGGATCAAAGATCACCGATATCCACAGAACTAATGATGCTGCCTTCTACGAAAAACTCAGAAACGAAGGTCTTACGGTAAATGATGAAAGCCGCGGATCATTTATCTTCTATCACATGAAAGGTTCCCATGAGCCTTTCCATATGGACGAAAACGGTAATTTCACCTACAACTCTTCTGCAGAAAAACAGACTGCGGGAAACCTAAGGATGATCCTCGATTATATAAAGCTTCTTAAAGAAAAGGATCTCTACGATAATACCACTATTATTATTACTGCCGATCACGGACTTACAGGAACCATCACGGAGCTTGATTATCCGCGTACTATCTCACTGCTTGTAAAGTACCCGGGTGTAAACGACGGAAAGCCCCTTAGCTATAACAGTGCTCCCGTAAACCATGATAACATCAGATCCACGATTCTCAAGGAACTCGGTATTGATTACAGCGCCTATGGACCTGCGATCGACGATGTAGCCGAGGATGCAAATGTTACACGATACTTCTATATGAGTGCCGCTGACGGTAATCCCGGTCTCCACCGCGATCATGAGTTAGTAACCTATAAGATCGAAGGCGACATCAACGATTTCAAAAACTGGTCAATAGTTGAACGTAAGCGTATTGAATATCCCTTCTACGACGCCAATTGAATTGGAATCTGAACGGTAAAACGTCCATTTTAGTGAAATTTGCAGTAAACTGTTGACAGAAACCGCGAAAGGTGTTATCATAATCTTGTTCGACAATTATTTATTTCTTAACATTGAAAGGATCAAAAAATCATGAAAAAAGTTTTGTCATTTCTGTTCTTTTTCCTCTGCGCAATGGTAATGTGCATTTCTTATGCTGCAGCATATATTGACCCCTCGGCTGTAACATACATTGTTCAAGCTGTTGCGGCTATCGTTATTGCTGCAGGTGCAGCTCTCGGCTTCTACTGGAGACGCATTAAGCGCGCTCTCAAGAAAAAGAAGAACGTTGAAGAGGACGAAGAGTACGACGATGAAGATGAGGACGAGGACGAAGAATAATTCTTCAGATCTCAGGCATTGCCTGAGTTGGCTTCTTATCCCCGTATCCGCTGTAATGCTGGCGGTCATATTAAATAGCCTTGTGATTTTGTCTGCCATAGTTCCGAGTGTATCTATGGCAGATACTCTTGAAAAAGGCTCTCTCATCATTGCATCAAGGCTTTCTTATATAAATGCAGATGTCGAGAGAGGCGATATCGTTATCTTTTCTCATCCCGAGATCG
The DNA here is from genome assembly GCA_045593225.1 of Oscillospiraceae bacterium. Lineage (GTDB taxonomy): Bacteria > Bacillota > Clostridia > Oscillospirales > Ruminococcaceae > CAG-115. The sequence continues at coordinate 930 of JAZNWG010000065.1, read as the reverse complement.
ACGAGAAATACGTTGTAAAGCGTGTCATCGCTGTCGGTGGTGATACAGTTGAGATAAAAGAGGGAAGAGTATACCTTAATGAGTCGTCTTTACCCCTTGAAGAAAACTATGTAAATGAATTTTCCGAAGACTATATGGAAAAGCTCACAGTTCCCGAAGGATGTCTTTTTGTCCTCGGTGATAACAGACGCGAGTCTGTGGATTCGCGTTATCTTGATGACAGATTTGTGCTTGCCGAAAATGTTTACGCAAAGGTAATGTTTACACTTCTGCCGAGAATTAAAAAATTATATTAGCGCAATTTGCGCGGAAAGAGGAATCAAAATGGGTGCAATATACGATGCTGTCATCGGATTTATCGGTACCATCCTCGGATACGTGATGTGGTTCTGCTTTCAGATAATCAGTGATTACGGTATAGCTATTATTCTGTTTACGTTCCTTACCAAGGTCATCATGTTTCCCATATCTCTTCTTGTACAGAAGAACTCTATTAAAATGGTCAAAATGAAGCCTGAGCTTGAAGCGCTCCGCTATCAGTACATTGATGACCAGGACGCATATCTTGATGCACAGACAGCTCTTTATAAAAAAGAGAAGTACAGCCCCATGGCAGGTGTGTGGCCCCTGCTTTTACAGCTTCCTATCATTCTCGGACTTATCGACGTTGTTTATAAGCCGCTGAAGCATCTGTTCCATATGCCTGCTGAGGTCATCACATCCTTTGTTAATAAAGCTGCTGAGATCCTCGGCAAGACTGTTGAAGAGCTCGGTTCATCTCCACAGCTACATGTTGTAGAGCTTGTGCAGAATCCTGAGTTCGTGGATCAGTTCCGTAATCTCTCTATTACAGGTCATGACACCGCTGCATATGTTTCCGCTATCGAGGGGCTCAACATGAACTTCCTCGGAATCAATCTTGCTGCTATC
>JAZNWG010000064.1:0-9914 GCA_045593225.1 Oscillospiraceae bacterium | reverse complement strand
ACGATCCGACTTCATAGCTCATTTTCTCCCAAATAAGGTTTTCAGTGGTGACTATTTGTTATTCTGTAAACAGATCCTGTATATCCTCTGTTGCAACGATGTCAACACAGGTACGGCTGGAGGGCGACGTTACAACGAACGCGCGGCCTCTCGGGTTGTTTACGATCTGATCCTGCTCGGACTCGTTGATCTCGCCAGCCTTTTCGTACAGCTTGCACAGGTCGTGCATATCGTTAGGCGCAAGCGGGAAGATAAAGGAATACTGGCAGGCATTGATGATCGCGGTGGACTTTCTTGCAAGCTCCTCCGTACCCACGAAGTCCTTGATGTTCTGGGTAATGATGATCTGCATACCGTTGTATTTTCTGATACGTTTTGCAAGCTGGAACATGAAGTCCAGTGCGATGGGGTATTTTTCGTCGATGAATACGTGCGCCTCGTCGATAACGATGACGATCTTACGCGAAGCCCTGTGAAGGATATTGTAGTCGCGGTTCTTGATGATCTCGTTGTCGAGGTACTTCAGCACCAGCATCATCTGCGCATTTGCGATGATGTTGTTTCTGTTTGCAAGCAGGGACTGGAAGTTGAACACGATGAAGTTCTCCAGTGTGCTGATAGAGGACGGGTGGTTCCACAGATGCGAGTTACGTCCACCTGTCGAGAATTTGGATACATAGTTCAGCAGCACACGCAGGTTCTTCTTGGTGTAGTCGCTGCTGGACAGCTGGAAGTCTGTAAGTATCTTGTCGTACAGGTCGTCGAAGATGGGGTAATCCTCGGGCTGGAGCGCTGAGAGGTCTGTGTCAGCGTCGATGCCGCGCTCGGAGTAAAGGCGGGGGAAGAGGTTGTTGAGGTACTCCATCGCGTCGTTTTCAACGCCGGGCATGATGGTGCGGAAGAATTCCTCAAGGAACTGCAGATGTGCGTTGAAGCTGTTGGAGCTTCCGCCGTCATCGCTCTCGTCCGCAACTGCGGTGATGATGTGGAAGGGGTTTAAGTTACCCTCGGTAGCCTTACCTACGTCGATAAGCTTACCGCCGAGGTTCTTCGCGAGCGCGCCGTACTCGTTCTCGGGGTCGAGAATGAATATCTTGCTGTTGTCAGCTGCGAGGTTTGAAAGAATGGTCTTTGTAGCAAACGACTTACCTGAACCCGACTTACCGATGATAGCCATATTGGAGTTTACACGCTCGGTATCGCGCTGGAAGAAGTTTACGAATACAGGCGAGCCGCCCGATCTGCCGAAGCACATACCGTCCCTGTCGCACAGTGTGGGATAAACGAACGGGAACGCAGCGGCGATAGAGGAGGAATGTATTCCGCGGCTCTTCTTGTCAAATGCGTCAAATGCCGAGATATGGGAGCTTGCGTAAGCGTCAAAGGTCTGCATATACAGATCCTGCACCTTGAAGCTGCCCTCGGCGAGAGTACGCTTGATCTTCTTTTTAAGCGACACATACTGGCTTGCGCTTGAAGAATGCGAGGAGGTCTTGTCGCCCTCTGCTAGCTTCTTATAGCGCTCGGTCAGCTCGTAGTCGTAGATAGTAACGTATGTATTGGTATCGAACAGGGTCTCGTTGTCGCTCTGGAGCGTTGAGAGAAGCTCTGCAAGGGAGGCGATATGCTCATTCAGCTCCATAAGACGGGAGATCTTTCCTGTTTCCCCCGACTGTCCGCGAAGCTCGTCGATAGCGCGGTCTATACGCTTTATCGACTGGAAGCGGTCAACAGGCTTGAACTTCATAACGACACGGGTGTTCGGGATATTGAACAGCCTTGCACCCCATGCGTTGCCGACTATCATGGGATAATCGTAGATCTTGAAGGTGTGAGTGATAAGTCCGTCGTACTTTATGATACGCGACTGGAACTCCACCTTTTCGGGCAGTATCCAGTCCATATACTCCTCGGGAGCGAGGTCGTCTGCCTCACGCTCATCGAACAGCTGTGTATACTGATACTTCAGGAATATCGCGAGGTCCTTGCCCTTGAGCTGTCTTACAGGCAGACCTGCGCCGTTCAGCTGGGATACAGCGTTTCTTGTCTGATCCGCGAGGATAGGCTTCTTCTGGTCGAAGAACACGAGGTAGTGGAACGGACGGTAGACCTTATCCTTGTGGTTGATACGGTCTATCTCCTCCATACGGTCGTAGATGATACCCACACGCTCGGTAAGCTCTTCTTCGTTTATCATATCGTCAAGGAATGCCTGCTTCAGCTCCTTGATCTTGCGCTCCTCTGTCTTGATGTATTCATCATAGATAACGGGGCGGTCGATCTTTACGAAAGCGCCTGTCTGCTCGCCCGAAATGGTACGGATAACAGCGCCGAGGTTCTTGTCGATGAGCGAGTCCTGTCTCATCTCGGAGAAGAAGCGGAACTCTATCGAGGATATCTCGATAACGGTAGCGTAGTACTCGCCGTTGTAGCTGATGTACTGCTCCTCTATACCTGTAAAGGGAGTGATGTCATTGACGTTTATCGAGGACGCCTTTGCTTTCTTGCCCTTGCCCTGCACCATGGACGGCCTTGCGAAATGCTGTATAAAATGGAAGAACATCATATACACCTTTTCGTCGTCCATAGGGAGAAGCAGGAAAACGAATATTACTATAACGCCTATTGCTATCCATATAGCATAAGGAATGTTGGAAGTGACCAGCGCAATAGCGACCAGAGCTCCGAACATCGCAACGATAACATCTATTACGGATATTCCTTTGAAAAGCTCAGTCGTTACTTTGGTTTTCTTTGGTATGATTCTCATGATGTTTCCTTCTTATTTATCGGATGTATTGATCTTTGCTTCGAGGGAAGCTATATCTAACGATGTGGTGACCTTGGGAGCGGGTGCGGGTGCAGCCGCAGGTGCGGGCGCCGCGCCTTTAGGCGAGTTGATCGCGCTTGAGAATGCGGAATAGAACTCCTGATTCTTACCGCCGCGGATACTTGACGCTGCAACTGTGGCATCGCTTACCTTCATTATTTCAGGAACCACGGTGTAGCCTGAGGGAACATGCAGCTGCTTTCCGCCTACGCTGGAAACGCTCTGTATCTGCGATACATTTGAGCTCATAGCAGGAGTGGAGTAGCTGCCCTTCTTCATCTGCGAAGAAACAGCATCGTAATACGCGCCGAACTGTGCCGCACCCGACTGCTTCATCTGCTGAACTCTTGCCTGCGCCTTTGCGGTGGGCACTATCTTAGGCATTGCAACATAGCCTTCGGGGAGCTTGAATTCCTTACCGCCGACAGAAAGGCTGCCGAACTCGCTCGGCTTTGCGTAGTCGTCCATTACAAAGCTTGAGAGATCGCCTGTGACGCTGCCACGGCTCTCTGCGCCTGTTCCCTTGCTGCCCGTATCGGCCGCATAATCGTCCTTCAGGAAGCTTGAGAGATCAAAACCGGAATTGGTCTTGCTATCAGCAGCGCTTGTTTTGCTCTCCGCGAAATAATCGTCTTTGATGAAGCTTGAGAGATCGCCTGTGATACTGCCGCTGCTTGTCTTTTCAAGCTGTGAGTAATCATCTTTGATAAAGGCTTCCAGTCCCGGGCCTTCGTCAAACATATTGCTCAGCTCCTTGCTCATATCCTCAACATCATTGCCTCTTACGATATCATCGCCAAACAGATTCTGCAGGCTCTCGCTCATGTCCTCAACATCACGGATATGCATATTCTTGGTCTGGCTGTAATCCTTGTCTGGGTCAAATCCGCCGAGGGCCTTCTGCCACTCCTTGGACTGCTCAGCCGTCGCACCCTTGGTACCATCTATCTTGAAGCCTGTCGTAAGGCTTGCAGAGGGAGGCCCGGGAGGAATAGGCTGCTTGTTTCCTGTAGAAGGTAAAGGCTTTTTCTTGCTTGCAAGGGAGCTTGAAAGCTGCTTCATTCCTGCCGCAGCCGCATGGCCGATCTGGTGTGCGCCGTGACCCATGCGATGCAGCATACGGGAGTTGCCCATAGCCTCCTCTGCGCCTATTCTGCTGTTTACTATCGAGGTAAGCAGCGACGAGGACTTGTAGACCGCGTACATACCGCCCAGCACGAATATAAGCTTCAGCACATATCCGCCCGTGGCGTTCATCAGAACGCTGTCGAACAGCTGTATCTCATCGCCCATGATGATCGGCACCAGCATAAGGAATATTCGCATTCCTATCGCCGAGCCGTAGCCTATCATTACCTTACCGATGAATGCGTCACGCCAGCCGTTGAACTTCTGTCCGTCGTCCAGCACCATCGTAGACGCGAAATACGGCGAAACTATATACAGCACCACGATATCGTAGATACGTCTTATGAATGTGAACAGACACATCAGCATTATGATAAGACAGAATATCGCAGAGGCAAAGCCCACGAGATAGTCGATCTTGCTGATATGCACGTCAAATATGAAGAGGAACGAATTTGTGGTACCGTTCATAAGGTCGCTCCACGGCTCGGCAGTCATCGAGAACTCCGCACCGTTTCTGGCAGCGTCCATTGATGATATCGCAAGTATGGTGTCGCTGATAGAAGTGGACTGTCCGCCCGAAAGAGCGGTCGCCGTCGCGACGAGCGCATGAGAGGCAAGATTAAGTCCCACCCATGTGATAAGCGGTATCATAAGGAATGTCAGCAGGGTCTTTGCTGTCATTGTCAGCACTCTGCCGACAGGACGCTTGTTCTCGAAATCGAAATCAAGCGTCGAGCGCATTACTGCGTAGATCGAGAATGCGATACACAGCGCTACTGCTATGAATGTTACTGCAATGAGCACATTGCGTATCGAGTCGTCAAACAGAATATAATTCAGCAGGGTCGTTTCCATGACCTCGCCCGAGGCTTCGTCGAGATAGCTTACGTTTTTTAAGCCTATCAACACGTCAAAGCCCTGTTGCACAAGATCCACTATCCATAATAGTCCTGCATATATCGTATATATTCCACGGTAAAAGAAATCTAAAATAGGTGCAACGATAGCGTCCCACAGCGTACCGAATACGAACTGCAGGAATGGCAGAAGTATGACCTCGAATATCTCCTTGAAGATATTTCCGAGAACCTTACTCAGCCAGTCGATAACAGGGGAGAGGAGCTTATCGTATACCCAGCTGAATATTCTATCAAACAGACCCAGTGTCTGTATTGGCATGGTTCACTCCTCCTTATCCCTTGTATTCCTGACTGTCGTCTTTTTTGTCTTTATCGCCTGAGCTTGGCATCTTATCCTTTATATCGGATACCTTATTCAGTGCGTCACCGAGGCCGCCGCCCTTCGAGCCGCCTCCGGAGCCACCGGAACCGCCTCCAGAGCCACCGCCACCTGCGCCGCCTCCCGAGGCTCCGCCACCTGCACCGCCTGTGCTGAGGCCGCCTGCCGAGCCGCCGCCTGTGAATGCGCCGCCTCCTGCACCTCCGGCTGCGCCACCTGCGCCACCAAGTCCGCCGGCTGCGCCGCCAAGTCCGCCTGCAGCGCCTGCCATGCCGCCTGCAGCGCCCGCTGCGCTACCTGCTGCACCCGCAGCACCTGCTAAGCCGCCTGCTGCGCTTGCCGCTGCGGAAGCACCGCCTGTTGCAACTGCCGAAGCAGCCTGTACGCCGACCTTGACTGCCGCCGCACCGAGCGCCATAACAGCGCCTGCGCTCTCTTTTGCAGCATGAGCGATCTCGGGATTGAACGCCTCAAGTATCGTATGCTGCGATTTATATGCTGCGAAGATACTTCCCACAGCGAATATAGTCTTGATGACGGCGTCCACCATTCTGTCTTCTGCGAAGGTAAAGCTGCTCTTCATGAACACGGGGATCAGAAGCAGCACGATCTTCAGCGTAAACACTGTTCCGAAGCCCGATATGAGCTTTCCTATGAACATCTCGCGCCATCGCTTGAAGGTAGCGCCCTCGTCCAGTGGTATGCTGGCGACGAAGAACGGCGAGACGATATATAGCAATATGACTTCTATGATACGCCGTATAAACACCAGCACCGAGCATAGCATGACTATTATCGTGAATATAGCCTCGCAATACACCAGTATGTAGTTATACGCGCCCAGTCCTTCTGAGTAGTATTCGGGCGTCGTGCTGCCGTCGACCGCGAACATCGACTCAAAGACGCCTGAGTGGTTGTCGAACTCCCTCATCGGGAAGTCAACTATGATATCCGTTACTTTGTATATTGATTTCTTGTTGCTCAGATAGTCCGCTCGTACACCTTCGTTATAGCTGTCGGAGGTGTCCCCGCCGAATGTTCCCGACAGGAACAATACGGTAGAGAACGGTGTTGACTCGTCGCTGCCCATCGAGGTAGTGATTGCGCGGCTGGTCGATGTGAGCAGGGTAGAGGACAGCTGAACGCCGAAATAGCACATCAGCGGTACCAGCAGGAAAGCGATACAAGCCTTCAGTGCCTGACCCATGATATGACCTATGGGCTTTTTGTTCTCAACTATATTCGCTCCGATGGATTTTCCGAGCGAGTAGAGGGTGAACACGAAGCACACTATCACAGCGACTATCGTTATCATGATCAATGCGTTCTGGATAGTATTATGAGATATGAACGCATCAAGCAGATACATTTCCTCACCGTATGCGTTTACCGGCTCTACGCCTGCGAAGATATTGAATATACCCTCGCAGAAATCCACTATCTTCAGCAGAACATGAAGTATGTTTATCAGAGTATCGGAGATCAGGTAATATACTATCTCTGCAAGTATCGAAAGCAGGACCTTGAGGACAGCAACAAGAGGTGATACCAGTGTATCGAATATTGCCGAAAGAGCATCTTTCAGCAGCTTGCCGACACCTGTATCCCATGCCAGGAATTGTCCTATCATGCGTCCTCATCTCCTTTCCTGTGATCTGTACGTCCGTATCAGCGTACTATGAATTTTGTCTTGCATCTTATGAAGAATACTATGCCTGCTACCACGAGACCGCAGAGCAGAACGATAACGATGACACCCATCTCATTCATGCGGAATTCTATAATGAAATTCTTTTCTGTGACATTGCCCGCTCTGTCGTATACCTTTACGACATATTCGCCCGGCTCTGTCAGGGTGAGCTTCTTGACCTTTATCTTCTCGCCGTCGAGGTACACCTCATAGCTGTCGATATCGTCGGATTTCAGTCTTATCTCAACGGGGCCGCCCGGGGACTTTCCGTTCTTTACGCCCTTGAAGCCTACATCAGGCGCGGTATTGTCGAGAATAAAGGTCTCTGTTATCTTATATGTGCCAAAAAGCATATCGACTGTGTATGTGCCCTCGCTTCCGACCTCTGCGGAGGTCTTTTCGGAGCGGATAAGGTTGCCCTCAAACAGCACCTTGTCTATCGTACAGCCGTTCGGCACCTCGTACGATGTAATGCCTGAAACATAGCGCGGAGTTATCTCAAAATCGAACTCTGCGGGGAGCGTGCCGCTGCCGTCATAGATGAACAGCTGATAGCTGCCGACCTCCGTAAGCTCGTTTGCAAATCTGTAGGTATCGAGGTGCTTTCCGTTGCGGTACAGCTTATACTGCACATCGGCAGCGGTGGAGAATGTAACCTCGCCTGTTGTTTTCATGTTGGGCGGGATATTGGTGAATATCTCGGTCTTTGCTCTTGTAACGAGCTTTATGCTTTTGCCGTCCGTAGTTGCTCTTATCAGCGATGTGTCGCCCTCGGGAGCCTGTTCCTCCTCGGTATCAGCGTCCTCATCGGCGTCTGTGTCGTCGGAGCCGCCGTCGTCAGCGTCTGTATCCGTGTCGCCGCCGTCGGAAGCGGAAGGCTCATCGCCCGAAGCGCCGTCATCAGGCTCGCTCTCGGGCTGCGAGGGAGCATAGTCATCATTTGCCCAGGGGTCATCGCTTTCTGTGCTTTCCGAGCTCTCTGTATCGACCGGTTCATCGGGAGTATCGGGCACCAGATAGCCGCCTGACAGATCCTCTGAGGTCTCGTCCTCATCGTCCTCGGTGAGCTCTCCGACGTGTATCACATTATCGGCTTCACCTTCGTAATTGCCTTCGCTGTCTTTCTCGTCATCGTAATCATCGGAATAGCTGCCGTCGTCTTCCATTATGCGGAAGCGGAACAGTCCATAGTAGCGCTCATGCTCCTTACCGCCGAGGATATCCTCGCCCTTTGCGATAACGGTGAGCGAATACGAGCCGATCTCGCTTATCTCGGCGTTGTTTACGAGCTTTATCTCCTCGCCGTCACGCTCGAATGTAGCCTCAAGCTCGGCGGGGAGCTCTATCGTTACAGGTGTGCTTACGATCTCACCGTTGCCTACGTTTGTGTAGAACACGATCTGTCCGTACATCACCTGCTCATAGAGGTCATACTTTTTTATGTAGGTCTCCTCAATATCCGTATGGATATATTCAAGCTCCACTTCCTGCACAGCCTCGGTCTCGGGCTTTGCTGTGGAAGCGGCTGTCGCGTGCGCTCCGAGTGAAAGCGCTGCGGCGGTAGCGCAGGCAAGTACTGCGCTGAATATTCGTTTTTTCATAGTGCAGCCCTCTTTCATCGGGTTTTATTCGCCGAGGATAACAGCGTTTCTCTCTGTGATATCGTAGAACACCTCGTCGGGGAAGAACGCGTTGCTTCTTACCTCTGTGAGGTCCATAGTGCCGAAGTTGTACAGATCGCACTTATAGCTCGGTGTGAACTTTGTCTTTAACGGGAAGTTACCGAAGGTAACGATGATAGCGTTACCTGTATCGGTCTTGTTGTTGATCTTCTGAAGCTCGGAGGGGTAGATGAGCGGTCTTGTCTGCAGCTGCGAGCTGTAGCTTGCCTCGCCCTCCTTGCTGCCGAGCTGACGGGAGATGCTTGTTGTGGTGACTGTGCAGTTACCGCACAGCTCCGAGAACTCCTTACAGGTGTCGATATCGTTTGAACCGATGAACATCTTCAGACCGCAGTTGGATTTTACGATATCGCCTACGGTCTTGCCGTATACGTTATCGAGCTGTGCGTAGGACTGAACTACCATGTTGAACCAGATCTTACGGCTACGGCCTACGGTGATCATCTTGTCGAACTTGTCGATCTTAGGCATGTTACCGAACTCATCAAGGATAAAGTAAACGTTTCTCGGAAGCGAGAGGTCCTCTCTTGTGGAGGCCTTCTTGATGAGCGCCTTATAGATACAAAGGATAAATGCCGCCGCAAGTGTATGACGAGTGTCCTTTTCATCCGGTATCTTCAGGAACAGCGCTGTGCGGCCGTCCGCGAAGATAGCGGGGTCGATGTCTGTTGCGCTTGTAAGCGAGCAGATACCCTCATCGTTGAAGATGGACAGCTTGTCAAATGCGATGGACATATAGCTTGCGAGAGTATTTTCAGCGGCGGAAAGCACCTGCTTGCTGAGCGTAACAGCTCTCGAAAGCACGTTTCTGCCTGCGAAATAGTTTTTAAGCGGCAGGAAGTTGTTGTCGGAGTTTCCGACTGCCTTGTTTACGTTGAAGAAATTGAACTTCTCCTTTGTCATGCCGAGGTCGGGGTTCTCGCTGTCCTCGAGCATTGCGAGGATAGTCGCCATGATAACGGAGCGCGCACCCTTTTCCCATACGGGGTCGTCCTCGCTCTCAATGGGGCAGATAACGCTTACAAGGTCGTTGAGGTCCTCGTATACCTCGTCGTAGATCTTCTGGCGCTGAAGCTTGATAACGCCTATCAGCTCCTTGCGCACTGCGTAAGCCTTGCCCTCGTACTCGTACCATACGTCCTCGTACATCGAAGCGTCGTTTACAAGCTCCAGACCCGATTCCTCGGCGCTGTCGGTGCGCTTGTAGATCTCATCGCCTGTGTGTGCGAACTGCTGGTAGCGGTCGTAGATATCGCTCAGCGGGTTCCAGCGGAAGGAGGAGTAGGGGTCACGCAGGTCAAGCACCATTACCTTGTAGCCGCGCTCCTGCAGGAACTTACTG
>JAZNWG010000063.1:0-3014 GCA_045593225.1 Oscillospiraceae bacterium | reverse complement strand
TATAATTGGGGTAAAAACAAATAGGCTCATGCGTACTGTGAATATGTCGCCCAAAAATGAACACTTCGGCCGTACAAGTTGAACAGTGCCGTCGGCACAAATGAACACTTTCGTCGCATGAAGTGAACAGCAGCTCAAAATGATTGCAAAAATCATCAATTTCACGATAGAATAGTGTTACACGCAAAAGCGTGAATACTATTGAAGGAGGTCATTGAAATGACCAATTATCGTGAGATACTGAGGCTCAGCTGTCTCGGACTTAACAAAGCACAGATCGCAGGTGCCTGCGGATGTTCAAGAACTACAGTGATCAAGGTTCTGAACATTACTGCTGCACAAGGATTGAGTTATCCACTGCCTGATGGAATGTCAGACAAGCAGCTTGCGGATACTCTCTTTCCTGCAAATGCAGCAAAACCGGAGTACAAGATGCCCGACTATGAGTATGTGGCACATGAAATGCAGAAAAGCGGAGTTACACTTAATCTGCTATGGCTTGAATACTGTGAGCAGCGTCGCAATAACGGTGAATTGCCGTATCAACTGACGCAGTTCAAAAAGTATTATCGTGACTACACTGCCAAAAACAGCGCAACTATGCACCTTGAGCATAAGCCCGGTGAGATAATGCAGGTGGACTGGGCAGGAGATACAGCGCACATTATTGATACAGATACAGGTGAACCTATTCCGGTATACGTATTTGTTGCAACTCTTCCTTACAGCGGATATTCCTACGTTGAAGGTTTCTTCTCCATGGATCAGGAATGCTGGACGACTGCTCATGTAAATGCTTTCAGATATTTCGGTGGCGCTGCCAAGATAATTCAGTGTGATAATCTGAAAACAGGCGTGGATAAACACAGCAGAAATGAAATAAAGCTTAATCGAGCATACAGTGAACTTGCTGAGCATTACAATACAGCTATACTTCCATGCAGAGTGCGCTCTCCAAAGGATAAAGCAATGGTAGAAGGCACAGTAGGCGTCATATCTACATTTATTCTTGCAGTACTGCGAAACAGACGCTTTCTTTCGCTTGCCGAGCTGAATGAGGCAATTTCTGAAAAGCTCTATGAATTCAATCATAAGCCTTTTCAAAAACGTGAAGGCAGCCGTGCAATTGCATTTGAAGAAGAAAGAGCTTTTCTAATGCCGCTGCCGCCAAGACCGTATGAGCTTGCAGTGTGGAAGATAGCCACTGTCGCTCCGAATTATCATATTTCTATTGATAAGATGAATTATTCCGTTCCTTATGAATACATCAAAAAGAAAGTAGATGTCCGCCTTACAAGGATGACAATTGAGGTCTTCTATGACGGCGATCGTATATGCTCACACCGCAGACTATACGGAAGAGCAAACCAGTACAGTACAAATGAAGAGCATATGCCTGACGATCATCAGAAATATATTCAATGGAACGGTGATCGCTTTATCAATTGGGCTGCAAAGATAGGAAACAATACAAAAGCTGTTGTGTCAGCGATACTTTCAGGATACAAGGTCGAACAGCAGGGCTACAAGGCGTGTATGGGACTATTGAAACTTGCTGACAAGTATACTCCCGACAGGCTTGAAAACGCCTGCAAGCGAGCTCTCAGCTTCACACCACGCCCTTCATACAAAAATATTCAGGTGATACTCTCTTCCGGTCAGGACAAGCAGGATGAAGTAGTTGCAGAGAAGCCTGATAATACAGAGCAGTATGGCTTCACAAGAGGCGGTTCCTACTATGGAGGTGTGAAGTAATGCTGACAGAGAACACTATCACCAAGCTTCAGGAAATGCGACTGAGCACTATGGCAAATGCATTTAAAGAACAGCTTGCAGATCCGAATATATCGGAACTATCGTTTGAAGACAGGTTCGGACTTCTTGTGGATAAAGAATGGACAACCCGTAAAAACAATCATCTCACCAAGCTTATCAAAAAAGCTAATTTTGCAGATACAGGTGCCTGCGTAGAGGATATCGCTTATGACAAAGCACGAAAGCTTGACAAAGCTCAGATAGCACGTCTTGCCGGCTGCAATTACATATTTGAACATCATAATCTCATGCTCCTCGGGGCAACAGGCAGCGGAAAGACATATATTGCCTGCGCTCTCGGAATATCAGCTGTAAGGCAGTTTCTTCCTGTCAGATATGTCAGACTTCCCGAGCTGCTTACTGAACTTGCAATAGCCAGAACAACAGGAACATACAGCAAAGTCATAGAGCAGTACAAAAAGCCTGCGCTGCTGATACTTGATGAATGGCTGTTGTATCAGCTCAAAGAATCAGAGGCACGGGATCTTCTTGAAATAGCGGAAGCACAATACAAGAAAGGCTCTATGATCTTCTGTTCGCAGTTTGATGTACCGGGCTGGCGTGACAAGATAGGATCACCGATCATTGCAGATGCCATATGTGACCGTATCGTTCATGATTCATATCGTATCGTAATTGAATGCGAGGAATCTATGAGAAAGATATTCGGCGTAGAACAATCAGAAGCATAAGGAGCCTTCGGCTCATCGGGCTCTGCCCGAACCCGAGGTTTATCGCTCTTGTTTCCAAGTAATGCAAAAGGCGATGCCGCATATCGCTGACATCGCCCATTACTTGTAAACCTCACAGGGCGCTCAGGTCGCTCCTCAGCGTTGCCCTATCCTCCCTATGAGTAAAGCATAATTATTGTATCATACAAGTTTTATGATGTCAATGTAAAACTACTGCGACGATGCTGTTCATTTTAAGCGACGGTACTGTTCAACTTCGCCGGCCGTGGGTGTTCAATTGGAGCGCTATATTCATCTGTAGAAAATCAAAATTATTTTTATGACTGCACAATTACTAAAGACATATATGACATCGATATTTTCGATTGTTGGTTTGTCAATGATGTGAGACAAATTAAATCAAAAAACTTGACCGTAATTGAGGAAAGCGTTGATGTAATCGGAAGGAGACTTCCAATTAAGAGGACGCATAGGGAAATTGTTGTATTTTCTGCTGTGAACAGCTAA
>JAZNWG010000062.1:0-2206 GCA_045593225.1 Oscillospiraceae bacterium | reverse complement strand
TGGTGATATTATCAACAATTTTCTCGATGCACTGGACGAGTAAATCCCGATTTATCGGTGAGATATCAAAATAACCCGTGAAGAATTTCTTCACGGGTTATACTTCTTTATAACTACCTATATTAAAACGTACGGGATATTTGTTTTAATTACTCCTCTTCAGCAGCGAACTGGCTTTCGTGTCTTGTAAAGAAGTCAGTTCTGGGAGGCAGGAACTTCAGCTTGTGGTTCTCGCCAGTGAAGAAATTGACAGGCTCGAGGATAGTATCCCACGACCAGATGCGCTCATCTACCTCGAGATACTCGCGCAGCTTCTCAGTTCCGAACGGAGCCATGGGGTGCAGAAGAACGCCTGCGATCCTTATCATATAGAACAGGTTCGCAAGAGGCTGTGCAGCTTCCTCGGCGGAGATATCGGCATTACCGAGGGTCTTTGCCATGTACTTGCTGCCATTTCTGATATAGCTGTCAAGAACGTATGTGCACTGGTGGAAGTTGAACTTCGACATATGGCGCTCGTACTCAAGAACAGCCTTCTTTGCCTCGTCAAGGAACTTCTGCTCAGGCTGAAGATCAGGCATTACTCCATCGTACAGCTTCTGTGTTGTATAGAACGCAGTTCTTATCATGCGATTGTATACGTTGGACAGGAGCAGACCGTCCTTAACTACGGGATCAGCCTCATCGGGCTTTGCGTCGGGATTAAAGGGCTTGGGCATAAAGCTTACGGAGCGCTGACCAAGACCTAAACCGAGCCAGTGCATACGAAGCTGCTCGGGAGTGTAGTAGGAAAGCAGGTCATCAGCCATAGGAGGCTTTACAGCACCGGAGCTGGACGCCTTCTTGTCGAGGAACAGGATATGGTGGTTTGCAACTATAAGCGGAAGCTGAAGCTCGCCCTCGGCGGGAGACGCTGTCTTTTCGGCTGCTTCCTGCTGTGCAAGCCACATTGCAGGCTCTGCAACACCGTAGAAATAGATGTTATCCTGACCGATGAACTGGTAGACATTAGAATCCTTGCTGCACCAGTAGTCCTTCCACTCCTCGCGGCTCTTGCCCTCGCTTTCGAGGTAGGTCTGAGTGAACGATATAGGTGCCCACAGCGACTCGGGCCATACCCATACAGTAAGTCCCTTGTCGCCCTCAAACTCGGGAGAGGGAACGCCCCACTCTACATTGCCTGTAAGGCGGAAAGGAACGAGCGTTTTACCTGTACGGTAACGGATACCGTTCTGTGTGAGAACGCGGCAAGCGTCGTCACAATCAGAGAGAGTGGTGAATTCAATAGTAAACGAAGGCTTTTTGGGCTCTTCAAGATAGTTATGAGCTGGCATGGAGTCCTTGAGAGAAAGATACTTCTCCTCAAACTCACGCTTTACATAGATAACGGGCGGCTTTAAGAACTCCGCGATGGTCTTCCATACAACAGGACGGATATCCTTGCGCTTCTGAAGCTCCGCTACCCAGTCGGACAGCAGCTTTTCATAATCGCGCAGCTTGAAATACCAGTTTGCAACAGGCTTCATTGTGGGCGTTTCGCCTGTGAGTGTGCTTATGGGATTGAGCAGGTTTTCGGGCATATACTGGTGACCGAGGTCGCACTCGTCCGCATAGCCCTTTTCGGAGCAGCAGCCCTCTACAGGGCACTTACCTACCACCTGTCTGCCATTCAGGAACACGCCAGCCTTTTCATCAAAGAACTGCATGGTGGAGATACGATTCAGCTGACCCTTCTTGTAAAGAGAATTAACGAACCAGTCTGTAACTTCAGCATGTATCTCCTTGGAGCGGCCGAGACCCGAAGCTGCGAAGAGATTGGGAGAGATGCCGTAAGCTGCAAGAGTGTCCTTCTGCTTGTTGTGGTTGCGTGTAACGAACTCCTCAAGAGAGCCCTCGAACTCGCCATTCTCCACCTTCTTGCGCCAGCCCTCTGCGATAGGAGAGCCGTAGCAGTCAGTACCGCTTACAAAAATGACATTCTCCTTACCGATGCGATCACGCAGGAAACGTGCATAGGTGTCCGCAAACACCAGCATACCTCCGACGTGACCGAAGTGAAGCTCCTTATTTCCATAGGGCATACCGCCTGTTACAACGGCACGCTTGGGAAACTCGGGGCGCGGAATTTCAAAAGGCTTTCCGTCTGCCTGATTATTCTTTGCCATTTTTTCAAGTCCTTTCAGATTTTGATCGTTAATATACAACT
>JAZNWG010000061.1:0-9582 GCA_045593225.1 Oscillospiraceae bacterium | reverse complement strand
GCATCGGTGTAGCAGTGGCGGTTTTCGGTTTCATCGCAAAGAAAAAGCTCGGAGCTCAGGTAATGGGTTTTATACTTTCCATTGTTCAGCTGAGCATGATAATCGTAATGTCCGCTGCCAAGCACGAAATGCACGATATATTCCCGCTGATGCTGGCATCGCTCGTAATAAGTGCAGTCTATTTCAATAAGCCCTGTCTTATCACACACTGGGTGATTATGGACGCAGTTTCTGTGGCAGGCTTCATCTTCAACGACTTCTTCTACGGCGGAGAGGCTTTCGCAACGCTTATCAAGGGCTTTGCGGGCATAAACGTCGGTGCTTTTATAGTATACTACCTCGTGAACTGTTGCAAAAGCTTCATCGACAACGCCAATCAGGCTAAGGATGAAAGCAACGCTCTGCTCGAAACAGTGCAGAAGCACATGGACGAGACCGAGAAGCTCGCAGAGCAGCAGCGCCATGTAGTTGAGCAGATAGCTGCCGTTTCCGAGACCCTCACCTCCTCGGGCGAGCAGATGCGCAGCGTTTCTGACACTATCAGCGAGGCTGCCAACAAACAGCAGATAGCTATCGAAGAGATAAGCGAAGAGATCGCTGATATCACGACCGAAACCCGCAGCAGTCTTGAAGCTGCAAAGAACGCTTCCGCTTCCGCTGCAAACAGCACAGTTCTCCTGAACGACAGCAACGAAGAGATGAAGAAGATGGTGGCTGCAATGGAGGAGATCGAGGATACCTCCACAAAGATCAAGGACATCGTAAAGGCTATCGAGGACATCGCATTCCAGACAAATATCCTTGCTCTCAACGCTTCCATCGAGGCGGCAAGAGCAGGTGCTGCAGGCAAGGGCTTTGCAGTTGTTGCTGACGAGGTAAGAAACCTCGCAGGAAAGAGTCAGGACGCAGTCCAGACCACATCCGAGCTTATCGGCGCTTCCATGGACGCCGTACAGCGTGGCAAGGCAGTGGCAGACGTTGTAGCACAGCGCATGGACGCAGTTATCACCACCGCAGAAGAGAGCGCGGCTCATGCTGACAGCATTGCAAAGCTCACCGAAAGACAGGCTGCTGCTCTTGACGCAGTAAACAGCCGTGTAAGTCAGATCTCCGAGATCATCGCCGAGAACTCCCAGACAGCCGAGGAAAGTGCGAACATCGCAAACGCTGTTGCGGACGACACCCAGAAGATGGACGATATCGTAAAGGCTTTCAGATAACAACCATATTAACAGAAAGAGCAGGCACAATGCCTGCTCTGAGACCGTCGAAAAAGTCCCGTTGGGACTTTTCCGCCGAAACATCCGCACTGCCCGCACTCGCCGGCGGCGATGCCGCCAACTCGCACAGTTGTGCGGATAGAAGTGTTTTTTGACCGAAGTGAATTCGGTCAAAAAAGTTATCAAAAACGCCCGCTTCGCGGGCAAAAACATAGTTTTTCGACAGACTGAACCCTCCCCTTTGAAAAGGGGAGGGTCATTCATAAAACCTAAAAAGGGAGTTTATGCTTTGATCTCTGTTCCGGGAGGAAGCATATCATATCTTGCAAATTCAGCTGTAAACTCGCCAAGGCCCTGTGTGATCTGACGAAGCAGCAGTGCGAAATCTACCATCTCGGACTCGGGCGCCTCTGCTGTAAGCTCTGTCATGCCACCGCCGATGGAATTCATACCGAGAACGCTGCCGCGGCGCTTGGAGAGAGCGCTCATAACATCGCCCTGCTTGTCATCGGGAACGAGGATAGTGTAGCTGTTCAGCGGCTCGAGCAGGTAGGGCTGAGCCTCCTTCATGCAATCCTTGACTGCCATGGAAGCGGCTGTCTTGAACGCCATTTCAGAGGAGTCAACGGGGTGGTAAGAGCCGTCGATCAGTGTAGCCTTCAGTCTTACTACGGGGAAGCCACCGATAGTACCGTGCTCACAAGCCTCCTGCAGACCCTTTTCAACTGCGGGGAAGAAGTTCTTGGGAACAGAGCCGCCGAAGATCTTCTCCTCGAACAGCAGCTCATCGCCGTCGTAGGGCGCAAACTCGATCTTAACATGACCGTACTGGCCGTGACCGCCCGACTGCTTCTTGTACTTGCTTTCGATGGTAACAGGCTTTCTGATAGCCTCACGGTAAGCGATCTTGGGTGCGGAGAGAGCGACCTCCATACCGAATTTAGCCTTCAGCTTGGCAGCGGTAACATCAAGGTGCTGCTCGCCGAGACCGCCGATGATGCGCTCGTGGGTTTCGTGGTTATGAACATAAGCGAGGGTCTTATCCTCTTCAAGCAGACGTCTGATAGCTGTGGAGAGCTTGCCCTCGTCGCCGTTGCCTGCGAGCTTTACTGCCATATAGTAGCAAGCCTTGGGGAACTCCATAGGTGCGAGCGCCTTTACATCGGAAGCGTCACACAGTGTATCACCTGTGTTTGCGTCGAGCTTTGTTACAGCAACGATGTCGCCTGCGTAAGCCTCGGAGATCTCCTCCTGCTTCTTACCGCACAGGGAAACGAGCTTACCGAACTTTACGGTCTCGCCTGTTGTAGCGTTTACAGGCTCTGTCTTGCCTGTGATCTTGCCCTGAACGATCTTCAGACAGCTGATCTTACCTACGAACGGATCGGCGATGGTCTTGAACACGATAGCCTTCAGAGGCTTGTTCTCGTCATAATCAACGATATCGTCCTCTGTCATCTCAAGCTTTCTCTCATTGGGAGAAGGCAGGCAGTTTACTACTGCGTCAAGCAGCATATCAACGCCGGACAGTGTATCATTCGCGCAGCATACAACAGGTGTGATAGCACCGCTTGCGATACCGTCATGGATACCCTTTACGAGCTCTTCCTGTGTGAACTCCTCACCCTCAAAGAACTTCTCCATGAACTCCTCGTTGGTCTCGGCAACAGCCTCTGCCATCGCTGCACGCAGACCTGCGATTCTGTTCTCGGAAGCGGGCATCTCTACCTCAGTGGGAACACCCTTGTTGTCGTACTTATAAGCCTTCATTGTAAGCAGGTTGATATAAGCCTCAACAGGGCCGTGCTTATCAAAAGGAACAACGATCGGGCATACGGAAGGTCCGAATGCGATCTTGAGGTCTGTATGTACCTTATAGAAGTCGGAATTTTCAACCTCCATGCAGGTAACAGCGAGCATTCTTGCCTTGTTCTCCTTGCAAGCGAGGTTATATGCCTTTATAGTGCCGGGGCAAACGCTGTCCTTGCCGTTTACGGTGATGATAACAGACTCAGCCGCGCGAACAGCCTCATACATACCACCGATAAAATCGAACTGACCGGGAGCGTCTATAATGTTTATCTTAGTATCCTTCCACACTGCGTTTACAACTGCTGCGTTGATGGATATCTTTCTCTTGATCTCTTCTGCGTCAAAGTCGCATACAGTATTGCCGTCGGCTGTATTGCCCATTCTGTCGGTAAGACCGCACTTGAACAGCATAGCCTCTGCAAGGGCTGTCTTGCCGCTTCCGCCGTGTCCTGCGAGGGCAACGTTTCTGATACTGTCAGCTTTGAATGTTTTCATGGGGTGACCTCCGAATAATAAATTAAGACTTATTGAAATGCGCTAATTGTATATATTAACTAAAACAAGACCGCACTTAAAAATCTCATACGTCTATTATATAGTAAATTTACATAAATTGCAACCGTTTTTGTGAGATTTTCTTGTCGTTCAATGTACAAATGTTAATCTCTCTTTTGGTGATTTTGCACAAGCATATTTTATCGAATACCGCTTGATTATGCCATTCTAATGGTATATAATAATATTAAAGCATTATTTTGCTCGTATGGAGGCAATTATGACCAACGAAAGTAAAACACTTTTTATACCGCTTTACAGCAAAGCACTCATGAGCCGAGAGGGCTTCTTCCCCGATAAGACTGCGGAGGAGATCGTGGACAGCTGCGGATATGACTTCTCAGATGTGGACAAGTCAAAAAAGCTTGCTATCTATATGGCTATGAGAGCTATGCACTATGACGAGCTTACGGATCGCTTTGTACAGCGCTTCCCCGATTGTATCGTGATACATCTCGGCTGCGGACTTGACAGCCGCTGCAACAGGACAGAGCACAAGCCTAAGCTGTGGTATGACCTTGATCTTGCTGAAGTTATCGAGCTAAGGAAGCAATACTTTTCCGAGAGCGACTGCTACAAGATGATAGCCTCCTCCGCTGCCGATATGCAGTGGCTCAGCTCTGTCGAATACAACGGCGAGCGCGTGCTTGTCATCGCTGAGGGGCTTTCCATGTACCTCAGCATTGACGACATGACCGAGATAATGAAGGCACTTTCTGCGAGATTTGAAAAATGCTCGTTTGTGTTTGACGCTTACTCAAACGCCGCAGCAAAGCTTTCGAAATTCAAGAACCCGATAAACGCTGTTGACGCGAAGATAGACTTTTCCATGAGCGACCCTGCTGTGCTTGAAAAGCGCGTTGAAAACGCAAAATGCGTTATCAACAAGCCTATTATCCTCAAACGCTACATTGACCGTCTGAACGGTATCTACAAGGCGAGATTTACCTTTATGGGCGGCTTTGGCAGCAGTTTTTACAGGATCTACGGCTTCAGATTATGGTGATGAGATGAAAGTTTTTATTGTATACTGCCACCCGAGCAAAACAAGCTTTACACATCAGATATTGCAGAGCTTTATCAAGGGGCTTACAGACGGCGGACATGAATTTGTGCTGTCCGACCTGTACGAGATGGATTTCCGCACAGACATGACTGAAGATGAATTTATGCGCGAGACCTACTACCGCGCCGACCTGCCTGTTCCTGCTGATGTTAAGGCTGAACAGGACAAGATAGAAGCTGCTGACGCGATCGTTTTCGTCTACCCTGTCTTCTGGACGGAGGCTCCTGCGAAGCTTGTCGGCTGGTTTGACAGAGTGTGGAGCTGCGGTTATGCCTATGCGGACTGCAATATGAAGATACTTGACAAGGCGCTGTTTCTGGCGCCTGCAGGAAAGACGATGCAGAGCTTAGAAGAAACAGGCAATAAGAAGGCTATGGAGACAGTTATGCTCTCTGATCGCATAAATCAGCGTGCAAGGGAAAAAAGCATGGTGTTTTTTGACGGCATAACACATTATGACGAGGAACAGAGCGCACAAATGAAGCCGATACACCTTGAAAAGGCGTACAGGCTGGGATTGGAGTTTTAAATGGAGCTAAGGCACATAGAGAAATTTATTGATAAGCAAAGAGTAAGCTTTATCTGTTCTGTTGACGCGGATAATTTCCCGAATGTCAAAGCAATGCTGAAGCCGCGCAAAAGGAACGGATTAAAAGAGTTTTACTTTTCAACAAATACTTCGTCAATGAGGACACAGCAATATCTCGCCAATTCAAACGCCTGTATATATTTCTATCATAAAGGACTGATAAAATATACGGGTGTTATGTTAAAAGGAAGAATGGAAGTATTGACAGACCAAGATACCAAAAATGCTATTTGGAAGCGCGGCGATACTATATTTTACAAAAAGGGTGTAACAGACCCTGATTATTGCGTTTTAAAATTCACTGCCGAAAGCGGTCGATACTATTGTGACCTAAAGACAGAAGGCTTTACAATACGGTAAAGGAGATACGATTTGGACATATTCACCTGTCCTGTCTGCGGAGAGAAGCTCGGGCTTTCAAAGGCTCCGCTTCTGCATATCGAGGCTAATACGGCGAAATGCCCTGAAAACCACTGCTTCGACATCTCCGCAAAGGGATATATAAATCTGCTGCTTTCACAGCACAAGAACGTAAAAGACCCCGGCGACAGCAAGGAAATGGTCGCAGCAAGGCGGGATTTCCTTAACAGCGGTGCTTATGAGCCGCTGCTGAAAGGGCTTTGCAGAGCTTCTGATGAGCTTTGCAGCGCACTTCCCTCCCCTGTAATCGCAGACTGCGGCTGCGGCGAGTGCTACTACACCGCGGGAATTTACGACTACCTGAAAGAGCGTGGAAAAACGCCCGAAATATTCGGAATAGACATAAGCAAGAATGCGCTGGCTGCAGCTAAGGCACGCGCTAAGCCGAGAGGTATAACCACCGCGGTCGCAAGCGTGTTCCGTATGCCGATACAAAGCGGCTCGGTGGACTTGGCGACTGTAGTATTCGCACCGTTTCAGACGGACGAGCTTTCGCGTATTCTCAAAAAGGACGGCTTTGTTATCTCTGCTATCCCTGCGGCAAGACATCTTCAGGGGCTTCGCGAGGTGCTGTATGACGAGCCTCGCCTTAATGAGGTCAAGCCCTATGAAATTGACGGCTTTGATTTCCTCGGAAAGGACGAGGTGAGCTATACCCTCGAAATAACCGAACAGGAGCAGCTCAATGCGCTGTTTATGATGACCCCGTACTTCTACAAGACCTCGCGTGAGGACTGCAACAAGCTGTACGGATACTTCGGACAGCATGACAGATTTACAACAGAGATCGCATTTGAAATACTGAAATATAAGGTAAGGAAGTGATTTTATGATCATTTTACCAAGTCAGGTGACAGAAGCTATTACAGTCCTCGAAAACGCAGGCTTTGACGCTTACATCGTAGGCAGCTGTGTAAGAGAGCTGATACTCGGCAACAATCCGCAGGATTTTGACATCGTCACCAACGCGGAGATAAACGACATCATGTTTGCTTTCCGCGACTACCGCATCTCGGACGAGGACATAAAGCGCGGCGAGATACTTGTCACCGTTGTCGGCATGATAATCAGCGTTTCGCCCTACCGCCGCGAGGTCGTAGGCAACCGCGTGATGTATGCAGATGACCTTGAGACTGACCTCTCGCGTCGAGGATTTACAATAGACGCTATGGCGTACTCACCAAAAGAGGGGCTTATCGACCTTTACGGGGGCAAGTCCTGCCTTGCAGGCGAGGAAAAGCGCGTTGTCGCTATCGGCGAGAACATCACACGCACCACAAAGGACGACAAGGGCAGGCCTGTGACCGAGACCTACTATGATATGGCAAGGAGCTTCACTACCGAGCCGTCGCGTATCCTGCGTGCTATCCGCTACTGCGCAGAGCGTGAGTTCGTTATCGACGAGCCTACAAGAGCCGCCATGCGGCAGAACGTGAGCTGCTTTGAATATGCCGAGACCGACAAGGTATTCAAGGAGCTGTCGCGAATCGTTATGGGCAAATTTGCGACTAAGGTGCTGGAAAGCTATTCCGATATCTTAAAGCATGTTATCCCCGAGATAGAGCCTTGTATCGGCTTTGACCAGCGCAGCAGATACCATGAATTTGATGTATGGACGCATACTGCGCGTGCTGTAGGCTATTCCGTACCCGAGCCTGCGATCCGTTTTGCTATGCTGTTCCACGATCTCGGAAAGCCCGACTGCTGTGCCGTTGACAGCAAGGGTGCGGCTCACTACAAGGGTCATGGAGAGCGCAGCAGACTGCTTGCAGAGGGCATAATGCGCCGAATGGGATTTGACCGCCGCCTGGCAGACGAGATAAGCTGGCTCGTGTATCACCACGATGTTAAGATACCCGAGGAGCGCAAGGAGCTGAAGAAGCTTATCAGAAATCTCGGCGCAGAGGACCTGAAGAGCCTGCTGCAATGCGAGATAGCCGACAACCGCGCGAAAAAGCAGGACACCGAGAGCGCTGATGTACAGAGGCTGAGAGGAAGTCTTGCGGCGCTGAATGAGATAATCCAGACAGGCGAATGCTACGATCCCAGCCAGCTTGCGGTAACAAAGCGCGAGCTTATAGACCGCCGCCTTGTTGTGAGCGAGGCTGAGGCTGACGAGCTTTACAATGTGCTGTTTGAGATAGTGCTGGACAAGCCGAGCTTCAACACAAAGCTCATGCTGCTTGACATGGCTGAACGCAGTAAGCAGAAGATAGAGGAAATGAACGCGGCAAGAGAAGCCGCGCTTCGCGAGAGAGCGGAGATAAACTCCAGAAAGAGCGAGCCTGTGTTCTCCAAAAAGAAAAAGAAGAAATAACAAAAAGGGCAGTTAAACTGCCCTTTATTTTTTATGTCGTGCTGCCGAAGCCGCCGTTGCGCACTCCGTCTGCGTCATCGTCAAGGGTTATGCCATACTCGATGAAGATGCCCTGAGCAAAGCCTGTGCCTGCGGGTATCTCAACCGTCCTGCCCTCGTTGGTGTCGTTGGTTATCTTGATGAAGATGTGCCCCTCATTGTCGGAGTTATAATAATCGCTGTCGATAATGCCGACTGTGTTGTTGAGCTGAAGCCTGAACTTGAAGCCAAGTCCGCTGCGTGGATATATCTTAAGCACCCAGCCCTCCTCTATCCATGCGCGGATACCTGTGGGCACCTTTACCGTCTCCCCGGGGGCAAGCTTTATATCAAACGGCGCGTAGAAATCGTATCCTGCCGAGCCTGCTGTTGCGCGCTTCGGGAGCTTTATACTGTCGTAGACCTCGGCTGCATTTGCGCCCTCAAAGCCCTCTGCAAACTGCGCGGAGCTCACCTTTTCAAATCTTGCTATTCTTTTCATAGTCTCTCCTTTTATGCCCAGAGCACTATCTTTCCGTGCTCCAGCGTCTCTTTTACGTCTATTACCCGCTGATTTGAACTGCCCTTCCAGTGCAGCTTCGCGTCAAACAGATTCTTTTCAAATCTGCCGTCAACAAGCACATCAGCGAGTGCAACTACCTCAAGGTCGGATATCTCCTCCCATGTGTAGCCTGTGTAAAGCCATATCGTTTTTTCGGGAAGCTCTGCTCTGACCCGCTTGGCAAGCCGCGTTACCTCTTCCCTGTTCTGCGGGTGCAAGGGATCGCCGCCGCTGAATGTTATTCCGCTTATGTAGTCCGCTGACAGCTTCTCGAAAAGCTCCTGCTCTGCCGCCTCGTCAAAGGGTATTCCGCCGTCAACGTCCCATGTTATGGGATTGTGGCAGCCCTGACAACGGTGCGGACAGCCTGCCACCCACAGCACGGTGCGAAGCCCGTCGCCGTTGAGCATATCGTCTGTTGTTATGTTATGATATCGCATATCATTCTCCTAAGTCATTATTTTCTTCGGAAAGCATTACCTCCTGCTCATAGGGCTCGGGAGGTATATAGGGATTCAGTCTTTGCTCTGTTTCAGCTGATACCTCTATCGGTGTGTAGAGATTGTACATCGAAAGAAGTATTATCGCTGTCGGGAGGAATGCAGAAAGGACGCCGATAAGATTAAGAATAAAGATAAAAAAGTAGCCTGCCAAGATGAATAAGATCAGCGGAAATGCGTAATTCAGCAGGAATACCGCCAGTACACACAGCGCGGGCACGTATTTATTCTTGTAGCTGCCCCTGTCGATAAGTATCAGAATCACCCCAGTGAGTGCACAGCAGATAACGGACAGCACCATCAGCACTCCGTTGTCGCTCATGTTAATTGACGTAAACACGGACATCAGACCGCCGAAGCCAAGAGTGCTTGTCGCAACAGAGGTCGATACTAAAATTATTATCGGCGTTGCCGCCAGCACAAACCACGACCACGCGAGTATCATAAGGCTGTTCCGCGCTTTCAGAATTCCGATAAGGTTCAGCACAAAAAACGCCAGCGCAAGCAGATCATGCAGTAAGAA
>JAZNWG010000060.1:0-2412 GCA_045593225.1 Oscillospiraceae bacterium | reverse complement strand
CCGCAGCCTGACCGATGGAATGTGCAGGGAGTTTTGTCACGAACGCCGCATCCATGCCGTAATTCGCCAGCGACACAGCGACATTTGCCTCACCGCCGCCAAAGGAAAACTGCACATGGTCGCACTGAACGAAACGCTCGTAATTATAAGGCTGCAGTCGCAGCATAAGCTCACCGAATGTAATTATTCTTGACATAATATAGCTCCTCTCTGCTGTGTCAGCACTCGCCCTTTGCCGCTGCACGGGCCTCAGTGCATAGCTTTGTTATTTTCTCGAAATTACCTGCCGCTATGTCATTTCTCGGGCATACCCAAGAGCCACCCACTGCATGGATAAACGGCATATCGGTATATTCCTTTATATTAGAAGTGTTTATGCCACCTGTCGGCATGAATTTCACGCCCGCAAAAAGAGCAGAAAGGTTTTTGATCGCATTCAGCCCTCCGTATATGTTGGCAGGGAAAAACTTGACGACCTTAAGCTCCTTGTTTACTGCTGCCATTACTTCAGTCGGAGTAACACAGCCGGGGGTAACAGGAATATCGTGTTCGATGCACCAGTCAACGACCTCTGCATTATAGCCGGGCGACACGATGAACTTTGCGCCCATCTCCACCGCCAGCTTACACTGATCAATATCAAGTATCGTTCCTGCACCTACCAGCATATCGGGACAATTTTCCGCCACCTCTTTGATCGACTGCGCCGCTGCGGATGTACGGAAGGTGATCTCCATAACATCAACACCGCCTGCTGCCAGCGCTTTTGCAGTGGGAACTGCGTCTTTCTCATCATCGATAACTACAACAGGAACAACGATAGCTCGTGCAAGTCTTTCAAGTACTGTCATCATTCTGAGCCTCCTGTATTATACGCCCGAGTAGGCAGAGAAGCCTGCGTCAACGGGAAGTACCACACCTGTTATTGCGGAAGCACTGCGGTCATCACACAGGAACAGCGTTGCTCCGATAAGCTCCGACGCATCCACATAACGATTTGTAGGTGTGCCGTTAAGTATCTTTGCGGAACGTGCTGTAGGAGTTCCGTCATCATTGAACAGAAGCGCTCTGTTCTGGGCAGAAACAAGGAAACCGGGAGCGATCGCATTGCATCTGATACCCGTGCCTGCGAAATGTGTTGCAAGCCACTGGGTAAAGTTGGATACAGCCGCCTTTGCAGCGGAATATGCAGGTATCTTTGTCAGAGGTGTATATGCGTTCATCGAGGAAATGTTAAGGATACAGCCGCTCTTCTTTTCGGTCAGATCCTTTGCGAAGACCTGTGTGGGAAGAAGTGTTCCCTGGAAATTCAGCTTGAACACAAGATCAACTCCGCCTGCTTCAAGATCAAAAAAGGTCTTGCTGTCCGGCTGAGCTTCATGCTGATATTCGTTGGTCGTGGTCGCACTGGGATGATTTCCTCCTGCGCCATTTACCAGTATATCGCATTTACCGAGATCACGGATGACCGACTGGTGTACCTGTTCCAGTGCTTCGGGATCAAGAACATCTGCCTTATAGCCCTCGCACACATATCCATCTGCTTTAAGCTCGTCTGCAAGCTTTTTTACAGCTTCCTCATTGAGATCGAGAGCAGCTACCCTTGCGCCGCTCTGCGCAAAAGCCCTTGCCATAGCACCGCAGATAAGACCGCCTGCGCCTGTTACTACTACTACCTTACCTGTATAATCAATATTGATCGGAAGTTCCATCATTTCATATTACCTCATTTCAGTTTTTGTCAGAAAGTCTGTCAAGCATATCCCATACACCAAGCATATACATAATCCCCAAAGCACGGTCGTAAAGCCCATACCCAGGACGTACTTTTCCTGGTCCTTCGTCCCATAAATGCCTACCATGGTCGGGACGAACGTAACCTTTGAACCCACAATCGTGGTACGCTTTGAGTATATCAAGGATACCCGTATCGCCGTCACAATCACGGTGACTTGCTTCAGAGAAATCGCCGTTTTCAAAATGCTTTACGTTGCGAATATGTGCAAACGCAATTCTATCACAATGCTTTCTGACGATTTCCGCCACGTTATTGTTGGGATTGGCGTTCAAGCTACCCGAACAAAGCGTAAGACAGTTATATTCATCATCTACCATCTTCAAGAATCTATCAATACTCGGCTCATCCACAAGCAAACGAGGCAAGCCGAAAATATCCCAAGGTGGATCGTCCATGTGGATTGCCATTTTGATATCGCATTCACGACAAGTAGGCATAATCGCTTCCAAGAAATATTTGAGATTTTCCCAAAGCTTTTCCTTCGTTACGGGCGCGTATGCCTTGAACAATTCATCCAACTTCGCCATACGTTCGGGCTCCCAACCAGGGAAAGTCATATTATATTTTTCCGTGAAATCCAAGATATACTTCGCCATGGCGTTGTAATCGTCTTG
>JAZNWG010000059.1:0-3924 GCA_045593225.1 Oscillospiraceae bacterium | reverse complement strand
CGTTTCCTGTGCGATATAGTTAAGGTCAAATCCCGTGTACAACAGCAGTTCCTCCACACGATAAAGTCTCATCTGTTCGATGTATTCCTTACAGCTTTTTCCGTAAATAGCAAGGAATCGTTTGGCAAAATAAGAATAGCTCATACCACAGACGCTTGCAATATTGCTCACGGAGATACCATCACTCAGCGTCATATCAATATATTCAGTGATGTTGTAGATGTCATAGTGCGAGTCCTCTGCAAATACCTCATTATCAACAGAGAAGCCTTGTGACTGCCAGTATCTCAGTAATCGCGTCAGAAGCTCATAGATGCGTGCTCGTGCTATTATGTCGCTGCCGTATCTGCCTTGCTGCATCTCGTCTATGCACGTAGTGAAAATCTGTTCTATATCCTTGCTGTTAAAGGTTTCGGCACGGAAGACTATATCCATTCCTCGCTTATTAGCACTCTTGAATATGCTTCGCAGCTTCGGGGTGTACGATGAGGTCATGGTTAGCGTGTTTATATCAAATTTCATGCCTGCGTATTTCAGCTTCGAATCGTTGTCGCTAAAAATTCCATGTACTGTTTCAGGGTAAAAAATTATCATATCTCCTTTGCTGAGTAGATAGGTTTTGTCATCTGAACGCATTTCGGCAGTTCCTTCGAGAATATAGATGATCTCCATGAAATAATGCCAGTGCATTTTGATCGGAAATGGTTGCTTTGAAGGATCGTAGTAAAAGCATTCAATAGGTGTATTGAGGATATCAGCGGACTCAAAAAGGTAGTGCATATTTCCCTCCGAGGATAGATTTTTACGATTTTTATATAGCATTATTATATCATGTTTTCTGTAAAAATGCTATAATTAAATAAATATTTCTGAAAGGAATACTGATTATGGATAATTTTAACTTTTACAGTCCCACAGAATTTGCTTTCGGCAGAGGCACAGAGAATAATTGCGGTGCTCTTGTCAAAAAGCATGGCGGTACAAAGGTGCTTGTTCACTACGGATCGGGCTCTGTTGTCAGAAGTGGTCTGCTTGACAGGGTAACTGCTTCGCTTGATGCTGAAGGTGTGGCTTATGTAACACTCGGTGGAGTGGTTCCTAACCCTCGTGATACAAAGGTCTATGAGGGAATAGAGCTCTGCAAGAGCGAAAACTGCGATTTTATTCTTTCTGTAGGCGGTGGCTCGGCTATTGACAGCAGCAAGGCGATCGCAGCCGGTGCCTGCTATGACGGAGATTTCTGGGATTTCTACTGTGGCAAGGCCAAAATCGAAAAGGCGCTTCCTGTCGGAACTGTGCTGACTATAGCGGCGGCAGGCAGCGAGGGCTCGCCCGATACAGTTATCACAAAAGAAGACGGCATGGAGAAGCGCGGCGCAGGTTCTGATCTTCTGCGTCCTAAGTTTTCTGTTCTGAACCCCGAGCTTACATTTACGCTTCCTGCTTATCAGACAGCTTGCGGTGCGACAGATATCATGGCTCATGTGTTTGAGCGTTATTTCACTACCACAAAGGAGGTCGAGATAACTGATCGTCTTTGTGAGGCTGTGCTGCTTACCATGATAAAGGAAACTCCCCGCGTTATTGCCGATCCCAATAATTATGATGCACGTGCTAATATCATGTGGGCGGGAATGGTAGCGCATAACAACATCTGTGGCGTTGGCAGATCTCAGGACTGGAACAGCCATGGACTGGAGCATGAGCTTTCCGGCTTATACGACTGCGCACATGGCGCTGGCCTTGCGGTAATAATGCCTGCATGGATGGAGTATGTACTTGATACCGATGTAATGCGCTTTGCACAGATGGCTACCCGCGTATGGGGAGTTCAGATGAACTTTGAGGACCCGAGAAGCACTGCGATCAGGGGAATACGCGCGTTCCGCAGTTTCCTGCATGACATCGGAATGCCTATAAACTTTACAGAGCTCGGCGCAAAGGAGCAGGATATCCCTGTTCTTGTTGACAAGCTTGGTGTTGGCGACGGTGAGCGTTACGGCTTCCGTAAGCTGAACAAGCAGGATTGCGGTAATATCTACAAGCTCGCGGCAGAAGCGACACTCTGACAGTAAAGGAGAAACATCATGAAAGCATTATTTATTGGTGGCACAGGAACGATAAGTATGGCGATCACTAAGCTGCTTGCTACTGATCCTGACTGGGAGCTTTATCTCTTGAACCGTGGCAGCAGAAGTGAGGAGCTTCCCGATAATGTCAGGGTAATAAACGGCGATATCAATAACGAAGCTGAGATATCTGAAAAACTGGGTGATCTGAAGTTTGACACCGTCTGTGATTTTATCGGCTTTGTGCCGTCACAGCTTGAACGTGATTACCGCCTTTTCAAGGACAGAACACGTCAGTTTATGTATATAAGCTCTGCTTCGGCTTACCAGAAGCCGCTGAGCGACTACAGAATTACCGAGGCAACACCGCTTGCAAATCCCTACTGGGAATATTCGCGAAACAAGATAGCCTGCGAGGAATATCTGATGAAGATGTACCGCGAAAACGGCTTCCCGATAACGATCATTCGTCCCAGTCATACCTATGATGAGCGCAGTGTACCGCTTGGCGTACACGGAGATAAAGGCAGCTGGCAGGTAGTAAAGCGTATGCTGGAGGGAAAACCCGTGATAATTCATGGTGACGGCACTTCGCTGTGGACTATGACGCACAACAGCGACTTTGCAAAGGCTTTTGTCGGACTTATGGGCAATATCCATGCTATAGGCGAGAGCTTCCAGATCACCTCTGACGAGAGTGTAACATGGAACCAGATATATAAAGCTATTGCAGACACGCTCGGCGTTGAGTTCAAGCCTTATTATGTACCATCTGACTTCCTGCATGCTGTAAGCAATTATGATTTTGAAGGCTCGCTTATCGGCGACAAGGCAAACTCTGTAGTGTTCGATAACACCAAGCTGAAAAGAGCGGTGCCATCGTTTGTTGCAACAGTGCGTTACGATCAGGGGATAAGAATGACTATCGAAAACGTGCTTGCACATAAGGAGCTCCAGCAGGAGGATAAGGAATTTGACGAATGGTGCGATAGGGTCATCGCAGCGCTTGAAAATGCTAAAAAAACTATTATCGGATAATGAAAGGAATTGAATAAAATGGTTAACGTTAAGGGAAGATGGGCGCTTATAACAGGCGCAAGCAGAGGAATAGGCTACCTCACAGCGATCTTTATGGCACAGCAGGGCTGTAATCTGATACTTCACAGCAGAAAGCCCGAGAATACTGAAAAGGTGCTTTCCGAGGTAAAAGCTCTCGGTGTTGAGGCTTACACCGTTTCAGCAGAGCTTTCCGATCTTGATGCTGTTGCTGCGATGCTAAAGGAGATTGACGACAAGGGTACTGTTGTCGATATCGTGCTTAATAACGCAGGACTTCAGATAGCATACCGAAATGAGTATTTCAATACTCCTGTTTCCGATTATACTGAAAGCTTCAAGATAAATACTATCGCACCTGCTATGATATGCTATCATTTTATGCCTAAGATGATAGAGCGCGGTTTCGGCAGAATACTTAATACAACAAGCGGTATAAGACTAAAGCCGCAGCAGGCAGGCTATTCCGCAAGCAAGGCTGCGCTTGACAAGATAACTATAGATCCCGGCTCTACTGTCGAGGGTACAGATGTAATGATAAACCTCACGGATCCGGGCTGGTGCAGGACTGATCTTGGTGGTCCTCACGCTCCCAATGCGCCGGAGAGCGCAATCCCCGGTATCGTTGTCGGAGCATTCGTTGATGACAAGAAATCAGGCAGATATCTTAACGCGCCTTTCTTTACGGGCATGACGCTTGAGGAGGCGGTTAAGAAGGCAGAGACTGAATTTGACAGCCCCTATGGTAAATAATTTATTTTAAAAAAGACCGCCCTGACATCTCTGTCAGGGCGGTGCC
>JAZNWG010000058.1:0-7069 GCA_045593225.1 Oscillospiraceae bacterium | reverse complement strand
TGTTCAGCTTTATGTTAAGCGCGAGGACCTCAACCACACAGGCGCGCACAAGCTCAACCACTGCATGGGCGAGGCTCTGCTTGCAAAATACATGGGCAAGAAAAAGGTCATCGCCGAAACAGGCGCAGGTCAGCACGGCGTTGCACTGGCGACTGCGGCGGCTTATTTCGGGCTGGAGTGCGACATCTACATGGGCTCGGTGGACATCAGAAAGCAGGCTCCGAATGTTGCGAGAATGAAGATACTGGGTGCAAATGTCGTCGAGGTAACGCACGGTCTGCAGACGCTGAAAGAGGCAGTTGACGCAGCGTTTGAAGCCTATGCCAACGAATACAAGGACGCTATCTACTGCATAGGCTCGGCCCTCGGCGCTCACTCGTTCCCGATGATGGTGCGCGACTTCCAGAGCGTTGTCGGAATCGAGGCAAGAGAGCAGTTTGTCGAGATGACAGGCGAGCTTCCCGATGCGGTAGTAGCTTGCGTCGGCGGCGGCTCGAATGCAGCAGGAATGTTCGCAGGCTTCCTCAACTACCCCGTTGACATATACGGCGTTGAGCCGCTCGGCAGAGGCGAAAAGCTTGGCGACCATGCGGCAAGCCTGAAATACGGCACAGAGGGCATTATGCACGGCTTCAACAGCATAATGCTCAAGGACGAAAACGGCGAGCCTGCGCCCGTTTACTCCGTTGCAAGCGGTCTTGACTACCCCTCGTCAGGCCCCGAGCACGCATTCCTGCGCGACCTTGGCAGAGTAAAGTACGACGTTGTAAACGACGAGGAGACCATCGACGCATTCTTCAAGCTGTCGCGAATGGAGGGCATAATCCCCGCTATCGAAAGCTCCCACGCGGTAGCCTTTGCAATGAAGCTTGCAAAAGAAATGGGCCGCGGCTCGATACTCATAAACCTCTCGGGCAGAGGCGATAAGGATATGGATTATATCATTGAGAAGTATGGTATCAGATGATTTCTGAGGTGCATTATGAAGATACCCGAAATATGCGACCTGCTGAGAAGTGAGCTTCTCAACAACGGCTACGAATACGGCTTTTATCTTGACGGCAAAAAGTATAAGCCCGATATGAGCAAAGGCTTTGACGATGAATACGCAAGGCTTTCAAGGTCGATCTATCGCGTTCAGGCGCCTGTTGTCACAATGCGCGAAAAGATCGGGACCTGTGTTGATACTGTGCTGGTAATGAAAACAATGCTTGACGAGCGCAGTATCCCAAGCAAGATATGGCTGCTTTTCAACAAAGTCAAAGGCTCTCCGCATACCATACTGACCTTTGAAGCAGAAAGCAGGATCGTTTATCTTGAGCTTACGCCGCAGTCGTCCAAATCCTTCTACGGCAAGGAGATCGTCTACGAAAGCGAACATGATATGATTACGGAATACCACAAAAACGGCTATGATATCACTGATGTGACCCGCGCTGTTGTCATCGGAAGCTCACCCGAAGCCCTGCTATCACTGAAATAACAAAAAACTCCCCGAAAGGACTGTCCTCTCGGGGAGTTTTATCATTTTACCTTCGTTATCTTCGCAAAGTTCGCCATAAGCTTCTTCGCGCCTGCCTTGTCGAATTCAATGGCAAGCATGGTGTCGTTGCCCATGCGTGTTGCCTGTGTAACAGTGCCCTCGCCGAATACGTTGTGGCGCACTCTGTCGCCTGCGGCAAAGGTCTCGCCTGTCGCGACGGGTGGCTTTATTGCAGACTTCTTTGCAGCCTCCTGTGCGAGGAAATCAGGCTTCTGCGGCTTTGTCCATGTGCCGGCGGAATTTACGACGCGCGGCTTGTCGCCCTTCATCACGATAAGCTCCTCGGGTATCTCGCGGATAAAGGTGGAAAGCTTGTTGCGCATGGTCTGACCGTACAGCATACGGTACTGCGTATGTGTGACGTACAGATTGCGCTTTGCTCTTGTTATCGCAACATAAGCAAGGCGGCGCTCCTCCTCCATTTCTGCGTTGTCGCCGAGGCTGCGGTAGCTCGGGAAGATGTTGTCCTCAGCCGCAACGAGGAATACCGTATCAAACTCCAGACCCTTTGCGCTGTGCATGGTCATAAGCGAAACGCGGTCTGCATCAGAATCGTAATTGTCGAGATCACTCACCAGCGCCACCTGCTCCAGAAAGTCGGGGAGCGTCATTTCGGGGTCCTCTTCAAGTGCCGCGAGCGCGTTGGATTTAAGCTCGTTTATGTTCTCGATTCGCGAAACGCCCTCGTCGCCGAGCGCTCTCATCGCCTGCATATAGCCGCTCTTTTCAGCAACTGCGTCGATGAGCTCGTCAAGACGCAGCGTATCCGCAAGCTCGTCCAGCTCGTCAAAAAGGTTTGCGGCAGCCTTAAGCGCGTTCGCCTTGCGGGAAAGCGTGTCGTACTGCGAAGCGTCACGGCAAACCTCGATAGGCGAGATACGCAGCCCCTCTGCAATACGCACTATCTCGTCCACTGTGGTATCACCGATACCGCGCTTCGGCTCGTTGATGACGCGGCGGAAGCGCACGAGGTCATAAGGGTTGTTCAGCAGTGCGAGATATGACATGATGTCCTTTATCTCCTTGCGGTCGTAGAATCGCATGCCGCCTACTATCTTGTACGGGATTCCCGATCTTGCAAGCGCGTTCTCAAAGCTTCTTGACTGCGCATTGTTGCGGTACAGCAGCGCGTAATCCGAGTATTTCTTGCCGTCCCTTTCGCCCTCAAGTATCTTGTCCGCGATGAATTTAGCCTCTGCCATTTCGCTTTCAAACTTATGACAGAGTATCTTCTCTCCTGCACCGAGCTCAGACCACAGCGCCTTGTCCTTGCGCTGGCGGTTATTTTTGATAACTGCGTTTGCGGCGTTCAGGATATTCTCAGTAGAACGGTAATTCTGCTCAAGTCGGATCACCTCGCAGTCCTTGTACTGCTTTTCAAAGCTCAGGATATTCTCGATAGTAGCACCGCGGAAGCGGTAGATACTCTGGTCGTCATCACCTACAACGCAGAGGTTGCCGCTGTCGCCTGCAAGCAGCGCGATAAGGCGGTACTGCGCGATGTTGGTATCCTGATACTCGTCCACCATTATGTATTTGTAAAGATTGCGGTAGTGCTGAAGCACATCGGGGTTTTCCTCAAAAAGGCGCACTGTAAGGCAGATGATATCATCAAAATCCACTGCGTTTGCAGCTTCCAGCGCCGCCTGATAGTCCTTGTAGATGTCCGCTGTGCGCTTGTCCATTATGTCAAGCGAGCTGTTCGCGATCTCCGCATACTCCTTCGGGCCTATCATCTTGTCCTTGCAGCGCGAAATTGCATTCTTGAACACCTTGGGATTGAACACCTTTTCGTCTATGCCCTGCTTTTTCATGGCGTCCTTTATAATGCGCTTTGCGTCGTCCTCGTCGTAGATGGTAAAGCTGCTCTTATAGCCGAGGTGCTCTATCTCGCGACGGAGTATCTTCACGCACGCGGAATGGAACGTAGACGCGTTTATCTTCTCCGCGTCCTCGCCTATCATGGAGATAAGACGCGCTTTAAGCTCGCTTGCTGCCTTGTTTGTGAACGTGATAGCAAGGATATTCCACGGATTTACGGGGTTCACCGATACTATCTCAGCAAGGCGTTCTGCGTTCTCAGGAGTTTTTTCGAGCGCAGGGAACTGATACAGGAACTCCTCCTGTTCGGCTGTTATTCCGCGCACCTCAGTGTCATTGTAGGCATTACCGAAGCGCATCATGTTCGCGATACGGTTACACAGCACAGTGGTCTTTCCGCTGCCTGCGCCCGCGATTATAAGCACCGCGCCGTTCACCTTGAAAACAGCCTTACGCTGCATTTCGTTTGTGCGCGAGAAAAAGCCGTTCAGCGCGTTGCGTTTAAGGGTCAGATAGTCCAAAATAATTACCGTCCTTTATATGGATATTCTTCGTCAAAAAACATCGGCGGCGCTGTTTCAACGCCGCCTGTGCGTATTTTATTCTGTGGGAGCTGTCACTGTGGGTGCAGCCGCTGTGTTGCCGCCTGTTGTCGCGGTAGCGTAATCTCCGCCAAGCGCGATAAAGGGATTTACCTCTGTGCCGATAGCCTGAGGAAGAACGCCGTTCCAGTTGCTTATCTTCAGATACTCGATGTAGTCGGGAGACTGTGCGATCTGCTCCTGTACCACCTGAATAGCATAAGCCTCTGCGTCAGCCTTGATCTTCTGGGACTGAGCCTCTGCCTCTGCGGCAATTACCTGCTGCTTGGCCTCCTCTTCCTTCTCGGCTGTCTTGTTCTGCATCTTCAGAGCGTCCTGAGCTGCAATTACCTTAGCCTGAATGGACTGCTCGAAAGCGTCGTCAAAGGACAGGTTCTCGATAGCGAATGCAGTTACGATGATGCCCTGAGGAGCAAGAGTTTCCTTAAGTTCCACATAGATGGAGTTCTGAACATCGGAACGGTTCTGTACCAGCTTCTCAGCCTGTACCTTACCGATCTCGTCCTTTGCGATCTTCGCAACATTCGGAACAAGAAGCTTTGTTTCAACATTGCTGATGCCGATGGTTCTGATTATCTCGGACAGCTTGGTTGCGTCGTAGTAGTAGTTTACCTTCAGCGCAAGAGTGTTTACCGTCTGTGTATCGCTCGTGTAAGCGTCTGTTGTTACGGAATAGATCTGCTCACGGGTGTCTACCTGCTCTATCTCCTCAACAAAGGGGATATGGAAGTTAAGACCTGCGGACAGGCTGCTGTCGACGATCTTGCCGAACTGGTACTTGACGCCGATGAAGCCCTCGTTTACAACGGAGAAGCAGTTGAACGCAACGATCACCGCCAGCAGTACGATAACGCCGATAAGCACGAACACGCCGATGCCCTTAGCGTTGCCCTCGGGCTTCTTTTCTGTGGAAAAATTAAATGTAGCCATAGTTTATCCTTTCTTCTGTATGTTCCAAGCACACTGCCGCCGCCCGTAACGAGCGGCAGCAAAATGCGCCTTTAGTTCATAGAATCTACTATCTCGGAATATTTATCCTCAAGCTCCACAGGCGGAACTACCGCGCTGCGGCTGATGCCTGCATTCGCGAAAGCCTGCGTCAGCATGAGCTTGATACGGTTGACCTGATTTACCTCGGAAGCGCCGGGGTCAAAGTCTACCGCTACGATATTGGAGAGCGGATACTGTCTGCGAAGCTCGCCTATTACGCCTTTGCCCGTAACGTGGTTGGGCAGGCAGGCAAACGGCTGCATACAAACGATATTAGGCACGCCCTCGTTGATAAGCTCGATCATCTCGGCGCAGAGGAACCAGCCCTCGCCTGCGATGTTACCGGGGGATACGACGGATTTTACATTCTCGCGCATCTCAAAGATATCGCCGGGGCAGCCGAACTTCGTGCCCTTTACAGCCTTGCGGTAGCTGCGCTCAAGGAATCTGATGAACTTCACCGCAGCGTTCTCCGCGATCTCCTTTTTCTTGGAGATATACAGCAGCTCGCTCTTTGTAACGCCATGCGAGCATACATAGTAGAAGAAGCCCATGAGATCGGGTACGACTACCTCGCAGCCCTCGTTTTCAAGCAGTCCGATGATGTCATTGTTTGCAACAGGGTGGAACTTTACAAGGATCTCTCCCACAAGTCCTACCTTGGGCTTTTTGATGTCCAGCACAGGGAACTTCGAGAAGTCCTCAACGATAGCGCGGACGTTCTTGTTGAAGCGGCTCATAGAGAGGGATTTCAGCTCATCGCGTAAGAACACTCTCCACTTCTCATACAGCGCGTTTGCACTGCCCTTTTCTATCTCGTAGGGGCGCACCTTGTACAGGCAGCGTGACAGCACGTCGCCGTAAACAACGCCCATGAACGCGCGCAGCGCCATTCCCAGCGACAGCTTGAAGCCGCTCTGCTTTTCAAGGCCGACAACGTTGAGCGAGATGAGCGGGATATTCTCGTGACCTGCGTCCTTGAGTGCCTTTTTCAGCATACCGACATAGTTTGTTGCACGGCACGCACCGCCTGTCTGGGTTATCATTACAGATGTATTGTTGAGGTCATATTTGCCGCTGTTAAGCGCGTGAAGCAGCTGTCCCAGCATGAGTATCGACGGATAGCATGCGTCATTGTTTACATACTTCAGGCCCTCCTCTACGACAGCCTTGGAGCAATCCCTCAGGATAACGGCGTTGTAGCCACTGTTCTGGAATGCAGCCTCCAGCATATCGAAATGGATAGGTGCCATCTGCGGACAAAGGATAGTGTGCTTTTCGCGCATCTCCTTTGTAAACTCGGGCTGTCTGATATAGCCGACATGACCCTGTATAGGCTTGAAATTGTGACGCTTTCTCTCCTCTACAACGGAAATGAGCGAGCGAAGTCTTATTCTCGCCGCGCCAAGGTTGTTTACCTCGTCTATCTTGAGGCAGGTGTACATCTTACCGAAGCTTCTCAGTATCTCCTGCACTTGGTCTGTCGTGATAGCGTCAAGACCGCAGCCGAAGGAGTTCAGCTGAACAAGCTCCAGACAATCGTGCTTTCCGACAACGTGAGCCGCGCCGTAAAGCCTTGTATGATACATCCACTGGTCAACTACACGGATAGGACGAACTATCTCCTCAAGATGAGCTATGCAGTCCTCCGTAAATACCGCGTAGCCGTAGCCTGTAAGCATCTCGGGCAGACCGTGGTTTATCTCGGGGTCGATATGGTAGGGACGACCCGCAAGAACTATACCCTGCTTGCCGTTTTCCTCCAGATATTTCAGCGTTTCCTCGCCCTTGGTGCGCATTTCAAGCTTGAATGCCTCGTCCTCTGCGTAAGCAGCCTCAAGCGCTTTCTTTATCTCCGCCTTGGTGAATTTCATGTCTGTGAGCGAAGAAGAAAGCTCCTCATAAAGACGCTCGCCCATTCTCTTCTTGTGGAAGATAGGCAGGAACGGATTCATGAACTTCACGTCCTGACGAAGCTCGGGTACAGAGTTCCTTATTACCTCGCTGTATGTAGCAACAACAGGGCAGTTGTAGTGGTTGTCGCCGCCGTTGTCGTCCTTCATTTCATACGGAAGCGCAGGGTAGAAAATCAGCAAGTCGGATCGTAGCCATG
>JAZNWG010000057.1:0-2178 GCA_045593225.1 Oscillospiraceae bacterium | reverse complement strand
GGTCGGAACAGATGTTTACGAAAAGCTTGTAAAGGGCTACACTGAAAAGCAGTGGGGACGCCCCTGCACCGAGCTTCCCTCTTTCATCATAAAAAGGCTGCCGCTGCGCTTCACCTATGACAACAACTATTTCAACGACCGATATCAGGGCATTCCCGAGGGCGGTTACACTGCTATCTTCGATAAGCTGCTTGAGGACATCGAGGTGCACACCTCAACCGACTATAAAGAATTTATCGCAAGTAATCCCGATATCGCCAAAAAGACCGTTTATACAGGCTCTGTCGATGAGTTTTTCGATTACTGCTACGGCGAGCTGGAATACCGCTCTGTTCGCTTTGAAACAGAGGTGCTGGACGAAGAAAATCATCAGGGCAATGCAGTTGTGAACTACACCGCTGCCGATGTCCCATACACCCGAATAATCGAGCACAAGCATTTCGAATTCGGAAAGCAAAAAAAGACAGTGATAAGCCGTGAATACTCCGCCGAATGGAGCAGAGGTGTTGAGCCGTATTATCCCATAAACAACGACAAAAACAATGAGCTGTTCGCGAAATACGCCGAGCTTATGAGATCACGCCCCGATGTTATTTTCGGCGGCAGGCTTGGACAGTACAGATATTATGATATGGACAAGGTGATAAGAGCAGCGTTGGATATAGTAAAAGAGGAATTCTGATGACATCAAAGCTAAGAAATTGCGCGACATTTGCAGGAATAGCAGTGCTTATATGGATCTTTTTGATCGGTAATTTCAATGGAATATCAAAAGCCATAGCTGTGCTCGTATGCCTGCCTCTCGCTTTAATAGCTCTCGCATTTATCTATAAGCTGATATGCAAATACGACGACAAGCTTAAAAAGCATGCCAGACTATTCGGTTTTATTGCGCTTTCGGTGATGTTTGTACTGCTCCTGATATGTGGCTTTATGAACAGACAAAATCCCGTGCACACGCCAAAGCCGTCTTTGCCTGATGTTTCAATTGCGATAAGAGGCGCTCAGCATCTTGCAATGGGAGACGCTCTTTCCAATGTAGAGTATTTTTCAAAATACCCAAACACCCATGCGCTGCTGTTTTTCTTTACAGGCATCGGAAAGATCCTGGTTTTTCTTACCGGATCGGCGGAACACCTTTATTCTGTTGCCATAGTCATCAATGCTGTCCTGATAACGCTGACAGTATTACTTGTCATGAAATGCTCAGCTATGCTTTCAGGCACGCGAGCAGCCGCATTCTGTTTTGTACTTTGCTTTTCCTTTTCCCCGCTTTACCTTGTCATGCCGCTTACCTATACAGACACCGTTGCTATGGCAGCAATGGCGGGAACCTTGTATTTCTTTATACGATTCATACGAAAGCAGAAGCTGTACCACCTTGCTCTTTCGGGAATACTCTGCGCGCTTGGCACAGTTTTTAAACCAACGGTAGCGATCTTTGTGATCGCTGCGGTTATAATACTGCTGCTTTCAAAACGCTCTGTTCTGAAGCGAGCAATAACATTACTACTGGCATTTGCAATAGTATTTGCAGGCATTAATATGCCTATAAGTAATTCAGGGCTTATTTCAGACGAGCTTTATGATATCTATAAATATCCGCCTCAGCATTGGGTGATGATGTCATTATCGGGTAGCGGCGGTTTTAATAATGAAGCTGACAGCTTTACAACAAACGCAGGCAATTACAAGCAAAAACAGGAAAATGTCAATAACGAGATCATTCGCATTGTTAAAGAAAAAGGCTTTTTCGGAACTATGCACCATCTTCTGTTTACAAAAGTATATGCGATGTGGGACAGCGGCACGCTCGGATTGTTTTCCCGAATACAGGATTCTCAGTCGGAGAACCCTATCCAATGGGCAATCACCACTCCATTGCCGTCGTCATTGATCGCAGCAGTCAGTCAAGGAATATATGCGTCAATA
Organism: Oscillospiraceae bacterium; assembly: GCA_045593225.1. GTDB lineage: Bacteria > Bacillota > Clostridia > Oscillospirales > Ruminococcaceae > CAG-115. Next base: position 246 of record JAZNWG010000057.1, on the reverse strand, counting down.
TTGTTGCTTGCAATGGTATGTGCTATGAAAAAGAGAAAAAATATACTTTTTCAGACACTGCTGCTGACTTTATTCGGCGCATTCATGTTCTTCATGCTATGGGAAGCGGAGGGTCGATATATGCTCCAGCTCATGCCTGCTTTCTTTGTGCTGGCAGCTGTTGGCGCAAAACCGACATTTGAAAGAATTGCAGCAATAAAAAATAAAGCTACTACCATATTAAGGCGGTGAACAAATGAAGCTTCA
>JAZNWG010000056.1:0-2018 GCA_045593225.1 Oscillospiraceae bacterium | reverse complement strand
AGCAATATATGTTCTATTCTGACTATATCAGGATAGATGACGGTACATACACCTGTATACTGGCATTGTTCCATAATGACGGTGCTGTGGACAGGTTTGCGCAGTTCTGGGGTCTTAATCTGCTTCCGCATAATCTGCCGAAAACAACAAAGGTCATCAGATTCGAGCAGGTCAATAAGCTGTCTGATGAATGGGTGAGTCAGCATCAGACCCGAGCTGAAAAGGTTGCTGAAGCAAACGTGGGCGAGCAGGGAAGAGGCGGAACGAATACGACACGTCGTAAGGCAAGCAAGGCATCGAGCGATCTGGAGACGATTGCGGCTGAGCTGCTCAACGGTGCATCGTATCTTCATGTTCATTATCGTCTGCAAGTCGTTGCGCCGTCGCTCGCAGAGCTTGACGCAGCTGTCGATCAGATAAAGAAAGATTACATTGACGCTTTCGCAAGTCTGACGCTGGAACCGTATCAGGGTGAGCAGAAAAAGGAGCTGTCTTCACTTTTACGCAACAATGATACGAAACTGGGAAAAGGCTTTTACTATACATCGACTGAATATGCGGGCAGTTACAGTCTTGTAACACACGGCATCGAAGACCATGATGGTGAATACGTGGGTCACATGACAGGTGATGTAAACAACTCGGCTGTATTGTTCGATATCGACTATTATCCCAAAAACATCGTTGTCGCAGACAATGTGTTTGATGACAGATATCAGGAAAGAGTTCGCCGCAGCAACGTCTGGGGCTCTAAGATAGCGCAGGCGGCATTACTGAACAACCATAAGGTCGTACATTTTCTGTTATCACCTGTGAACATGGATACGATATCGCCTAAGTTTGAAAGCTTTACTAATTACGTAAACATGACCGGCGGCGATCTGAACATGTTTGAGTTGTTTGGTTCAGTAGAAGATGAGCTGATAATGTTCCCTCGTCATCTTGAGAAAATAAAGATAATGACGGAGCAGATATCACCTCCGACTGACGATGACAGAACGATCATCAGGGGCTCTCTTGAAGAGGTCCTGACAAGGTTCTATATCGACAGTCGTATGTGGGTGGCGAATGCACAGTTTAATCGCGATAAGCTTCGTTTGATAGGTATTCCGCATCATCAGGTTCCGAAGCTTGAGCAGCTGGTAATGAATCTCGATCAGAAGCATAAAGCGCTTATGGCACTCGATGTTGTGGATAATGAGCAGGTACATGCCTACGGTGTTCTCAAATCGGTGTTCCGCTCGATGCTGACGTCTAACGGTGACTTGTTCAATACGACCACAAGCGACGTATTTGATACAGTCACTGAGAAAAACCGTGTTATCTATGATTTCAGCGATCTGCTGCAGCGTGGCAAGGGTATTGCCATGGCGCAGCTCGTAAACGTTGTTACATATGCTTTGTCCGGGCTCGGACAGGGTGACGTGGCTATTTTCCATGGCTGCGATAACATTGATTCAGCAGAGGTCAAGAGCTTCCTGAGACGCGAGTTCGATTTTCTCTATAAGAGAGGCGGACGCACATGTCTGCTGTATGATGATGTAACAGCATATATGCAGGATCTGGACTTTAATCAGGCTATCAGAGCCGATTATACCATTATGAGTACGATGGCACCGGCGGATGCAGTAATGTATGAGCGCGAGTTCGGCATTGCACTGCCTAACAGTCTGAAGTCGCTTATAACTGCATCACAGTCAACTAACAACTATCTGCACAGAGGCGTGGACAACATTGTTTTCAAGCCTGATCTGTACACAGGTATCAAGTTTGATAAAGACGGTGCGTGAGTAAAAAAATATCCCCCGCTGCAGTACGTCGATGACTGTCTACTGCAACAGGGGATATGTGTTATAGAGCCGCAAAGACACAGATCGTGTCTACTAGTGCTGCGGCTGTTAATTACTGTTAAAAGAAAAATCCTTATCAATATGCATTCGTTAGAGGCTTATTTAAACGGTGTAACTGATTAACGAACAGAGGCTCGTACAATCAACTCAGTTGTATGGATTTCTACT
>JAZNWG010000055.1:0-12123 GCA_045593225.1 Oscillospiraceae bacterium | reverse complement strand
ACAAAGCTTTCGGGCGCTCTGTTCAGTGATGACAACGGCAAGGATATCAGCGTCCCCGAAAAGACTAAAAAGGCAATTATTGCTGTCGTTTTCGCACTGTCCGCAGTGTTCGCTGTGTGGTTCGGCACACTGCTTGTTGACTACTTCTCAATGTCCTCGGGCGGCGAGCCGATAGTTGCTGGGCAGCAGACTGACGGCAGCTATGAGGGCATTCTGTACAGCATCGATAACGGCGAGATAACGGTATTCGGGCACAGCGTTGACCCGATAGTAAATCAGGCTTCGGAGAATACAGATGCATGATATAATCGCTAAGACCATACTTTCGCAAAATAACGGCATAAACATCTACCGTGGCTGCACTCACGGCTGTATCTACTGCGACAGCCGCAGCACGTGCTATGGCATGGATCATGAATTTACCGATATCGGCGTGAAGATAAACGCGCCCGAGCTGCTTGAAAAGGCGCTCAGGTCTAAACGCAAGCGTTGCATGATAGGCACAGGCGCGATGTGTGACCCGTACCTTCACGCTGAGCGCGAATTAAAGCTTACGCGCCGATGTCTGGAGCTTATTAAAAAGTACGACTTCGGTGCTGCTGTGCAGACGAAATCCGACCTTGTAATGCGCGATATCGACCTGCTTTCGGACATAAACCGCAGTACAAAGGCAGTGGTGCAGATGACGCTCACCACTGCCGATGACGTGCTTTGCCGCATAGTCGAGCCGAATGTCTGCGCAACCTCGCGGCGCTTTGAGGTGCTGTGCGAGATGAAGAAGGCAGGCATTCCGACAGTGGTGTGGTTCTGCCCGATACTGCCGTACATAAACGACACGCGCGAAAACGTGCTTGCGATAGTAGATTATGCAGCACGCGCAGGCTGCGTCGGGATAATCTCCTTCGGCATGGGAATGACGCTTCGCGACGGCGACAGGCAGTATTACTACGCTGCGCTCGACAGGCATTTCCCCACGCTTCGCACAAGGTACGAGCAGCGCTTCGGTGACAGCTATGAGATAGCCTCGCCAAACGGCAGAGAGCTGTGGAATACTTTCGTTTCCGCCTGCGAGAAGGCAGGGCTTGAATATCGCAGCGACAAATTGTTTTCATATCTCCACGAGTTTCCTGAGCCGCAGCAGCTCACGTTAGGCGGACTTTAACAAGCACAAAAACACATCATCGGCATAAAATAAGGCAGGGTAAGATCCACAGCCGTGCCGATGGTGGCGAAGCCGCCCTGCGCTTTGCCGCGGCGGTGCAGCCCGCGAACAGCCTGAAGCGCAAAGCGGCTGTTTTGATATACCCAAAAAGGCTCCGCAATAGCGGAGCCTTTATTCTTCAGTACGTCTGCGGCAGCTTTCTGTACTCGGTAGGTGAGTAGCCTGTGCTCTCATGAAAGCGTCTGCTGAAATACAGCATATCCGCAAAGCCGAGCTGCGCCGCTATCTCTCCGACAGGCATCAGCGTTGAGCGCAGCAGCCTTTTAGCCTCGCTCATGCGAAGCTTCGTGTGGTACTGCTGCATGGTGACGCCTTTTTCCTCCTTGAATACCGCAGCAAGCCGCTTGTAGCTGAGATAGAACTCGCGGCTGAGCTTATCTGCACTGAACGGCTCCCGCAGGTGCTCGGTCAGATAAGTGCATATCCTGTCGGACAGCGTAGGGGAATGGTTGCGCGAAAACTCCTCGCAAAGACCGCTGAGAAGCTCGTGCAATCGTAGGTTTAAATTCCATTTCCTGTATGGGTCATCACTGTGAAAATAGTCCACAAATGAACTTAGCCTTTGCTCGAAATCACTCCCCGAAAGCCCCGATGCCATCTTCGGCAGTGCTATACGACAGCTTATGGAGCTGTATTGCGGAATAGGCGAGCTGTCAGGTGAAAACATCGGCAGCCAATCGTTGTCCTCAGTGAGAAAATGCATGAAATACCACTTTGTTCCGCGCGGTATCTCGTGTTTTCCGCAGTGGTGGACATGGCTCTTCAGAAACAGCAGCTCGCCCTCTTTTACGGCGTAGTCGGTGCCGTCCTCTGTGACGTAGATAACGCCCTCTGTGACGTATATCAGAACGTTGAAATCCGCGGTCCTGTCCGCATGGTAGAACGGCTCGGACGCCGCGAGAAAGTCGCAGCCGCACAGGGAAGGCAGCGTGTTGTTGCATAAAATTATCTCGTGCAAGACTATCCTCCATATAAATACGATTATATTGCATTTATTTTTGCTTTGATTAAGATTATAATACATATAAGGATTTTTGTCAAGAAAGGAAATATCGTTATGAAGATACAGCAGCAGATAAACTCAAGAAATTACATTTCGGGCGGCTTTTTAAATCGCTGGCAGCGCCTCGTAAAGGACACTATCATTCCCTACCAGTATGAGGTGCTGAATGACCGCGCCGAGGGTGCTGAAAAGAGCCATGTTATCGACAATTTCAGAAACGCCGCAAAGGCGCTTCGCGGCGAAGACGTAGGCGACGGCTTTTACGGAATGGTATTTCAGGACAGCGACGCTGCCAAGTGGATAGAAGCCGCAGCTTTTTCGCTTATATCCTATCCCGATAAGGAGCTCGAAAAGACCGTTGACGAGGTCATCGACATCATTGCCGAGGCTCAGGACGAGGACGGCTACCTCAATACCTATTTCACCATCAAGGACAGGGAAAAGCGCTGGAAGAACCTCATGGAGGGCCATGAGCTGTATTGCAGCGGTCACATGATGGAGGCTGCCTGCGCATATTTCGAGGCGACAGGCAAGGACAAGCTGCTGAAGGTGATGGAGAAGAATGCCGAGCATATCTATAATATGTTCATTACAGAGGGTCACGAGGGCTATCCGGGTCACCCCGAGATCGAGCTTGCGCTGATGAAGATGTACCGCCTGACAGGAAACGAGCATTGTCTGGAGCTGGCGCAGCATTTTGTGAACATCCGCGGCGTTGACCCGAAGTTCTACGAAAAGGAAGCCGCAAAGCGCGACTGGAGCGTGTGGGGCAATGATGCGACCAACCATTACTACGCGCAGAATTTCGCACCGCTTAAGGATCAGAATGACGCAGTCGGCCACTCGGTGCGCGCTGTGTACTTATACACAGGAGCCGCAGACCTCGCTTCCGAAAACGGCGATGAGGAGCTTCTGAAAGCCTGCCGTAGACTTTGGGAGAGCATTACAAAGCGCCGCATGTACATCACAGGCGGCATTGGCTCGACCCTTATCGGCGAGGCTTTCTCGGTGGACTATGACCTGCCAAACGACACAGCTTATAACGAGACCTGCGCTTCCATTGCACTTATGATGTTCGCCTCCCGTATGCTTGAGACCGACCCCGATCGCGAGTACGCCGACGTTATGGAGCGCGCGTTCTACAATACAGTTCTCGCAGGCGTTCAGCTTGACGGAAAGAGGTTCTTCTACACAAACCCACTCGAGATAATCCCGGGAATATCGCATATCGCGGCAACACACTGGCACGCTCTGCCGCAGCGACCTGGCTGGCATACCTGTGCATGCTGTCCGCCCAATGCCGCAAGACTTATTTCGTCCATCGGCAAGTATGCCTACGGTGAGAACGACACCACCGCATACTGCCACCTGTTTGCTGACGGAGAGGTAAGCTTTGAAAACGGACTTAAGCTCACCTGCCGCACCGAGTACCCTTACGGCTTTACTGTATCTTACAAGATAACCGAGGGCAGCAAAACGCTCGGCATACGAGTTCCCGCATGGAGCAGGGAATACGCTCTTACAAAGAACGGCGTGGCAGTTACAGCAGAGCTCAGCAAGGGCTATGCTTATATCGAGGTGACCGCTGGCGACGAGGTAACGCTGACGCTTGACAGCACACCGCATTACGCTTACGCGAGCACAAAGGTGCCCGAGCTTACAGGCTGCACAGCTATCTGGCGCGGACCGCTGGTATATTGCTTCGAGGGCGCAGACAACGGCGAGGTGCTCCCTCTGGCGCTTAAGCGCGGCGGTAAGCTCACCGTATCGGAGCAGCGCGAGGAACAGCTTGACGGCGCATACAAGATAACCGCCGAGGCTGTGCGCACGTCCGACAGCGCAGAGCTTTACAGCGACGCACCGCTTAATGAGCAGCCCTGCGAAGCAGTTGCGATACCTTATTACACATGGGGCAACCGCGGCGAAAATCAGATGCGCGTCTGGATGACGGAGGTAAGATAAAGCAAATACCCTTCTGAGACATTATTGGTCTTGGAAGGGTGTTTTTGTTTATGTGGTTACTCTCGACAATAACAAAAACCTCTTGAAAAAAACACTGTAATATGCTATACTTATTTAAGTATGTAAAAAAGGAGCAACACTATGTCTGAAAGAATATACACAGGCGGGGCAGAGGGTATGAAGATACTCGATGAATTCCTGCTGAAGATACAGAAGCCCTCGCGTTATATCGGCGGCGAGGTGGGAGCAGTCATCAAGGATAGAGCCAAGGTAGACGTGCGCTTTGCGTTCTGCTTCCCTGATACCTATGAGATAGGAATGTCGCACCTCGGCATAAAGATACTGTACGGACTGAAGAATGCCGTGCCTAATTACTGGTGCGAGCGCGTTTTCATGCCGCTTCCCGATATGGAGGAGGAGATGCGAAAGCGCAATATCCCGCTGTTTGCGCTGGAGAGCCTTGACCCTATAAAGGACTTTGATTTCATCGGCTTTACTATCCAGTATGAGATGTGCTATACAACTATCCTCGAAATGCTTGACCTTGCAGGCGTTCCTGTGCTGCAGCGCGAGCGCGAGGGCCTTGCTCCCATCGTTGTCGGCGGAGGCCCCTGTGTCTGCAACGCCGAGCCGCTCGCGGACTTCTTCGACCTGTTCATCATCGGCGAGGGCGAGGAGGTAAACCTGGAGCTTATGGCGCTTATGGAAAAGTGCAAGAAAGAGGGCACCACCCGACAGGAGTTCCTGCGCCGTGCTGCAAAGATAGAGGGTATCTACGTTCCCTCGCTGTATGATGTTTCCTATAACGAGGACGGAACAGTAAAGGCAATCGAAGCTAAGGAAACAGCCCCCGCACAGGTGACAAAGCGTATCGTAAAGGACATCGACAAGATGTACGCGCCCGACAGCTTTGTTGTGCCGTTCTGCAATATCGTGCACGACCGCGCCGTTGTTGAGGTGCTTCGCGGCTGTATCAGAGGCTGCCGCTTCTGTCAGGCGGGCTTTATCTACCGCCCCTTCAGAGAAAAGAGCAAGGAGACCATTTTGCAGCAGACAAAGTGCCTGTGTGAGAATACAGGCTATGACGAGGTATCGCTGTCCTCGCTGTCTACAAGCGATTTCAAGGACATCGAGGGTCTGCTTACCGACCTTACTGATTACACAAGCAAGAACGATATCAACCTCTCGCTGCCGTCGCTCAGAGTTGACCGCTTCAGTGATGAGGTGCTGAAGAAGATAACCGACGTGCGCAAGAGCGGACTTACCTTTGCTCCCGAGGCGGGAACACAGAGGCTCCGCGATGTCATCAACAAGAACGTTACCGAGCAGAACGTGCTTGACAGCGTAAAGATTGCGTTTGAGGGCGGCTATACAAACATCAAGCTGTATTTCATGCTTGGACTTCCCACCGAAACGCTCGAAGATATCGAGGGCATCTATAACCTCGCAAGAGCCGTTGTGGAGCAGTTCTATGCAAATCCCAACCGCAAGAAGGGCAAGCCTGTCAGCGTTTCAATCTCGCTGTCAACATTTATTCCTAAGCCGTTTACTCCCTTTGAGTTCGAGCCGCAGCTTGACGAGGAGAGCGTAAAGGCTCGCCAGAAGCACCTTATCTCCATCTGCACCGACAAGAAGATCAGCATAAGCTGGTCAAAGTACAACACCTCGCTGCTTGAAGCGGTGCTTGCGCGCGGCGACCGCCGTATCGCAAAGGTCATCTATGCCGCATGGAAAAAGGGCTGCAAGCTTGACAGCTGGGAGGAGTATTTCGATTTTAGCAAGTGGCAGCAGGCGTTTGACGAGTGCGGACTTTCTATGGAGTTCTACGCAAACCGCCGCCGCGAGTACGATGAGATAGCGCCCTGGAGCCACATAAATATGCTTGTTTCGCGCGAGTTCTTTATCGAGGAGAACAAGCGTGCTCACGAGGGAGTATGCACTCCCAACTGCCGCGAGAAGTGCTCAAACTGCGGCGTTACAAAGTGTGTAGGAGGTGAAGTCTGCCGTGCCATCCGTTAATACAAGAGTGTTCTTCTCCAAAATGGACAGGGCGAAATACATCTCGCACCTTGATCTTAACCACTGCGTTCAGCGTGCAATGCGCCGCAGCAAGCTTCCGATATGGCAGACCGAGGGCTACAATCCGCATACCTATGTAGCTTTCATGCTGCCGCTGTCCCTCGGACAGGAGGGCGTGTGCGAGGCCATGGATTTCCGCCTGACGGAGGACGTTGCCCCCGAGGAGGTAATGCGTAAGCTCAACGACAGCCTGCCGCCTGATATCAGAGTTATCAGCGTTACCGCACCGAATTACAAGAACACCGATATCGCCTCGGCTGAATACAGGATAGAGTCGGACGTGGATATTGAGAAATTCCGTGAGTTCACCGAAAGCGAGCAGATACTGACCGAGAAGAAGACTAAAAAGGGCGTTTCCACGGTTGACCTGAAGCCGCTTATATCCGAGCTTGTCATTGCTGAGGACGCGATAACCCTGCGCCTTCCCGCAGGCAACGACTTCAACATAAATCCCTCGCTGCTGTTTGAAGCATATCAGACCGCGACAGGGGAGAGCATAACACGCATGAGGATAGTGCGCACGAGGATTTTCTGCGCCGATGGCAATATTTTTTCGTAATGTATTGCAATTTCAGCGCAATTGATGTATAATAAAAACAGCTTGTTTCAATGATCTTCGATCATTGCGCTGTCTTTATTGAACGGCTGAAAGGTATGCTCCGCATACTGCGGCATACGCCGCCCAAACGCTGTCGCGTTTGCTTTCATGGTATAATAAATGAGATAATGTAATAAGTTGGGGAGGAATATAAATGTCCGAAAGACCAAAGCTTCCTGGTTATATAATAGCTTTAAATATCACAATGATAGTCATTGTCATTGCAATATGTATATTGGTAGTGAGCCTTGTGTATTCGCCCGCGATACTCGGCGAGCAGACAACGGCGGCACCCACGGTCGAGGCTGTCGTTCCCGAAACAGGCGAGGCTGCAAGCACCACAGCTACAACGACAACACCTGCAACGACCACGACATCTGTTTCCATGACAAAGGCTACCTCGGACGGTACAGACCCTGTTGAGAGCGTGCCCGAAGACACAACAGCTGAGCCTGATATCCCTGATGAGCCAGCGGAAGTCGTGAATGCAAGCTATGACAGAGAGTTCTTTGCAAACGACCTGTTCATAGGTGACAGTATAACTACAGGTATCCATCTCTATAATAAGCTTGATATGAGGAATGTAGCGGCGAGCGTCGGCTACACACCCTACAAGGCTTACACAGAGGAATGTGACCTGTACGACGGCACCAGCGCGACAGCTCTTGACTACGCAAAGAAGATGCAGCCCGAGCGTATCTACATCATGCTCGGCTCCAACGGACTTCTTTCCGCAGGCGCTATGGAGGACAGCTACAAGACGCTTATCGACAAGCTTGAAGCGGCGTGTCCCTCTGCTGAGATATACTGCATCTCCGTAACACCTGTTGCGAAGTACACTGACTACACCATAACAAATGATATGGTAACGTCATTTAACGAATTTATCAAGACCGCCTGCAAGGACGTGGGCGTGATATATATTGATTTCTGTTCCGAGATGACAGACAGCGAGGGCTATGCAAAGGCAGATATGGTGGCTGACGACGGTCTGCACTTCAACGGCTCTACATACGACCTGATGCTGGCGCTCATTCAGGACGAGATATCGTAAAAGAAAGGAAACAAAAGATATGAAGAAGTTTACATTTGCAGCACTTGCAGCGTGCATCTTACTTACAGGCTGCGGAAATAACGGTGGCGGGTCCGCTTCCACATCTGACACTGCTTCGGATACAACTAGTACTGTTGCACCTGCTGAAAAGACTCCTGCAGAAAAGACAGCAGCGGTGCTTGAGGCAGTGGAATTCCCCGAAATGGCAGAGGTTACTTCCGATAAGCTGCTTGCATACTATGGTATAGAAGAAACTGATATAGCAGAGTTTTCCGCTTATGTTGCCGGTGCGGGCGTTTACCCTGATGAACTCGGTGTTTTCGTTGCCGTTGATAAGGACGCAGCAAAGAGAGTATTTGATACCATCGGCGAGCGCATCGAAAAGCAGAAGAAGACATATAAGGATTATTCTCCCGGTGAGATGTACAAGTTTGATGACTGCTGCCTGATACGCACCAACGAAGTAGTGTGCTACGCAGTATGTGCGGATAACGAGACCGCATACGGTATATTAGACGAATAATTCTGGTGAGGTGACGAAATGGGCATTGAATGTGGTGTAATTGCCGCGATGTTCGCGATCATAGTCGTACTTTTCTTCAGAAAAAAGCGCAAGCTGTGGGCTTTTGCTACGCTTCCGCTCATGCTGGTCCCGCTTTGCGAGTTCGTTCTTGAGCTTGTGCTGATAGAGCTGTTCGCGCTTAATTTCGGCCCTTTTGCACGAATGGTAGGCCTTGTTATCTCTGTGGCTGTCTCCTGCGTGTGGATAGGCTTTGTTTCGGTAGGCATGAAGCACAAGAAAAAGCGCATAACCTATATTGCGATCACCAATGTTTTCAATATCCTGCTGGCAACTATACTGATATACAATATATTGGGTGAGCTGCCTGTTCAGTGATCAGACGCTCCTGCAAGAAAATACACATACGCGCATTAGTTTTGGCGTAAAGCTCATGTTAGTTTTATGACAAAACCAATGCGCGTTTTTTTGCGTGTGCCACAAACCGCATAGCAATACGGCGTTTGTATATTGTGTACAAAATTTATGCTCGTTTTTTTAAGGGACTATTTCTTTCAATTATATTGACAAAAGCTGATAGTGCCTATATAATAGATGTAACGGACTAAAAATCTACAATATATTGTGGTTTAAAAGATAAGGAGCAAAAAGGCTATGGCTATGATTACAATGATCAAAAAACGTGACGGCAGACAGGTGCCGTTCAATATTGAAAAGATCGCAGGCGCTATTTTCAAGGCTGCGCAGGTAGTAGGCGGCAACGATTATAACGAGTCCATGCAGCTCGCAGATAAGGTGTGTCAGCGCCTTTCTGTTGAGATCATCGGAAGAAACCCCTCTGTGGAAGAGGTACAAGATATGGTGGAGAAGGTCCTTGTTGAAGAGGGCCATGCAAAGACCGCCAAGGCATACATTCTGTACCGTGCTGAGCGTACAAGAGTGCGCGAGATGGATTCCACTCTGATGAAGATCTATGAGGATCTCACATTCAAGTCCGCAAGCGATTGCGACATCAAGCGTGAGAACGCAAATATCGACGGCGACACCGCGATGGGCACCATGCTGAAGTACGGCTCCGAGGGTGCAAAGCAGTTCAACGAGATGTATGTCCTTGACCCTGCTCATTCCGCTGCTCATATCAACGGCGATATCCATATCCACGATCTTGACTTCCTTACCCTTACTACCACATGCTGTCAGATCGACCTTTTAAAGCTGTTCCACGGCGGCTTCTCCACAGGCCACGGACACCTGCGTGAGCCTAACGATATCACAAGCTATGCTGCGCTTGCCTGCATCGCTATCCAGTCCAACCAGAACGATCAGCACGGCGGTCAGTCCGTACCCAATTTCGATTACGCTATGGCAGAGGGTGTTGCAAAGACCTTCCGTCACCTGTATATAAGAAACCTCGCAAAGGCTGTATGCTTCAACGAGGGCAGAACAGATTTCAACGAGGCTATTGAGGAGTTCAAGCAGCTCAGTGATAAGGTAACTGAGGAGCGCGGACTTTCTCCCAAGCTCTGCGATAATTACGACTACAAGTCCGCTGAGTGGGAGATCGCTGCAGGTAAGTACGGCGACAAATTCAAGGAGCTTCAGGATACAGCTGAGAAGATCGCTGAGTCTGAAACAGACCGCGCTACATATCAGGCTATGGAGGCTCTTATCCATAACCTCAACACCATGAATTCCCGTGCAGGCGCTCAGAATCCCTTCTCCTCCATAAACTACGGTACAGACACCAGCCCCGAAGGCAGAATGGTATCCAGAAACGTAATGCTTGCGACAGAAAAGGGCCTCGGCAACGGCGAGACACCGATCTTCCCGATCCATATCTTCAAGGTAAAGGAAGGCGTGAACTACAACGATGGCGATCCAAACTACGATCTGTTCAAGCTCGCTTGCCGCGTATCCGCAAAGCGCCTGTTCCCGAACTTCTCGTTCATCGACGCTCCGTTCAACCTCCAGTACTACAAGGAGGGCGACTATAATACAGAGGTTGCATACATGGGCTGCCGCACAAGAGTTATCGGCAATATCCATGACCCCAGCCGCGAGATAGTAACAGGCAGAGGAAACCTCAGCTTCACATCTATCAACCTCCCCAGACTTGGTATCGAGGCTGAGGGTGACATCGACAAGTTCTACCGCACTCTTGATGAGAAGATGCGCATGGTCATCGACCAGCTGGTATTCCGTTTCAAGATCCAGTGCGACAAGCTCGTAAAGAACTATCCCTTCCTCATGGGTCAGGGCGTATGGATCGACTCCGAGGGTCTCGGCGCTAATGACAATATCGGCGAGATACTGAAGCACGGTACACTTTCCATTGGCTTCATCGGACTTGCAGAGTGCCTCAAGGCGCTTGTAGGAGTACATCACGGCGAGAGCGAGGACGCTCAGAAGCTCGGCCTTGAGATAATCTCCCACATGAGAAAGATCCTTGACGAGGAGAGCGAAAAGACAAAGCTGAACTTCAGCCTGCTCGCAACTCCCGCAGAGGGACTTTCGGGACGCTTCGTGCGCATGGATAAGAAGAAGTACGGCGTTATTCCCGGCGTTACAGACCGCGATTATTACACCAACTCCTTCCATGTTCCAGTTCATTACAACATCAGCGCGTTCAGAAAGATAAAGCTTGAGGCTCCCTATCATGCTCTTACAAACGCAGGCCATATCAGCTATGTAGAGCTTGACGGCGACCCGCTGAAGAACCTCGACGCTTTCGAGCAGATCGTTCGCTGCATGAAGGAGGAGGGCATAGGCTACGGCTCTATCAACCACCCTGTTGACCGCGATCCCATGTGCGGCTTCACAGGTATCATTGATGATGAGTGCCCCTGCTGCCACCGCCGCGAGGACGAGGTGAAGTTTGAGCGTATCCGCCGAATCACAGGCTATCTTGTAGGTACTCTCGACCGCTTCAATAATGCTAAGCGCGCAGAGGAATCCCAGCGAGTAAAGCACGGCACAAAGGAATAAAAACTACCCAAGGGGCGGCAGAAGCTGCCCCTTGCTCGGTGTAAAGGAGAAAATATGGAGATAAGGATTGCAGGCACAGTGCAGGATTCCATAGTAGACGGCCCGGGACTGCGCTATGTAGTATTCACGCAGGGCTGCCCTCATCATTGCGAGGGCTGCCACAACCCCGAGACCCACGATTTCTCGGGCGGAAAGCTGACAGATACAGATAAGCTCTATGACGAGTGCGTTGAAAATCCGCTGACACGCGGAGTTACCTTCTCGGGCGGCGAGCCGTTCTGTCAGGCTGAGGCTCTGTATGAGCTGGGAAGCCGCCTTAAGCAGCGCGGACTTCACCTGATGGCATACAGCGGCTGGACCTTTGAGGAGCTTGTGAAAAAGTCGGAGCATGAGGAATACGTCGGAAAGCTGCTGAGTATACTTGATGTGCTGGTTGACGGCAGATTTGAGCTCAAAAAGCGCTCGCTTATGCTGAAATACCGCGGCAGTGAAAATCAGCGCATTGTTGACGTGCAGAAAAGTCTTGCTGAAAACTGTGTGACAGAGGTTGAAATATAGCTTCGATTGTGATACAATATCAATTGTGAAAAAACGCGATCTTTGTCGCAAAAGGAGAAACAGTTGAATCTTTTTAAGCGCATTTTAGCAGCGGCACTGCTGTGCTGCTCGCTTTTAACATATACCGCCTGCCGCGAAGATG
>JAZNWG010000054.1:0-1727 GCA_045593225.1 Oscillospiraceae bacterium | reverse complement strand
GCTGAAAAGATATCCAGCGGTGATGAGAATGCGCGCGACCGTCTTATTGAGGCTAACCTGCGTCTTGTTGTAAGTATTGCAAAGCACTATGTAGGCAGAGGTATGCCGTTCCTTGATCTTATTCAGGAGGGCTATATCGGTCTTATCAAGGCTGTTGAGAAGTTCGACCATACAAAGGGCTACAAGTTCTCCACCTATGCTACATGGTGGATAAGACAGTCCATAAGCCGTGCTATTGCGGATCAGGCGCGTACTATCCGTATCCCTGTGCACATGGTTGAGACTATCACAAAGGTAAAGAAGGCACAGAGCCTGCTGCTCCACAAGAACGGCCACGAGCCTACCATCGAGGAGGTGGCAAAGGAGCTTAATATGCAGCCCGAGCGCGTTCGTGAGATCGTTCGTATCGCACAGGACCCCGTATCTCTTGAGGCTCCTGTTGGCGAAGAGGAGGACAGCTACCTCGGCGACTTTATCCCCGACGAGGACGCTCCCGCACCTATCGACAGCGCTATGCAGGCAGTGTTCAAGGACGAGCTGAACAAGGCGCTCAACACGCTCCCCGACAGAGAGCGCGATGTGCTGAAGTTCCGTTACGGTATCGGCAGCGACCGCTCCCACACGCTTGAGGAGGTAGGTCGCGAGTTTAAGGTAACGAGAGAGCGTATCAGACAGATCGAGGCTAAGGCGCTGAGAAAGCTCAGACAGGCTTCAAGAAGCAAGAATCTGCGAGTTTTCCTCGATTAACAGAACGGCGGATCGGATAACGCCTTGTGTTGGCGAAATCTCTAAATGCTTTTAGAATGATTTGTTTAATTTAACGAATTTCGGAAAAGTGTGTTGACTGTTAATTTGATATGATGTATAATATTATTTGAGCACGAGCTAAGTGTGCCATGTGGAAAAAAACGTTTACATGGCAGGTGCGGAAAGGACTTTTTCGTTATGGCAGATTCTAAATTGATCAATGAACACAGAGCATGGCTGAAGGACGCTGAGAAGGGCAAGACCCGCGCGTGTATCGCTGCTTGTGCGCTGTTTGTTTTTAATGCTGTTATCGCATTTGTAAATTCGGCTGATTTTACAGGCTTTTTCATTTTCCTGATACTGTTGCTTTCGCTGATCTCGGCGCTGTGCATCTTCTTCGGTAAGGGCGCAGGCAGAGTTATGCTGATAATCACAGAGCTTCTGGTGATCTTCCCGACAGTTTCTCCTTTCCTTGCAGAGGAAGAGATCGACTTCATTGCAATGCTTATCAAGGTTCTGGTCGTTATCTGTGTGCCTATCGCGGTGTTCGTGTTTACATATGTGAACTTCTATATCCGCCGCTATTTCAGCTTTATGATAGCATACAAGGCTAACAAGATCTATCTGTAATAAAAATTACGCCGAGAGCTTATCTCGGCGTTTTTGTTTCTGAATTGAATGGGGCGGAAGTGTATTCCGCCCCTTGCATTTTATTGCCTTGGGTTGCCGTCCTTGTCGAAGCAGCGGCGAAGCGTGCGTTCAGTGATCACGATCACGGGGATCAACAGAAGCACCTGAAGCGCTAATATGACCAAAAATACGGTGAGCGCTAAGTCATTAGCTGCCTTAAGAATGACAAGAAGAGAAGAAGCCAGTGCAGACAGCGGCAGCGCTATGGCATAGGTCTTTGCGAATGTCTTACCGCTTACCATCTGTGCCATCTGCCATGTGACAGGATTTTTTGCAGACATTTCTGTGCG
>JAZNWG010000053.1:0-2386 GCA_045593225.1 Oscillospiraceae bacterium | reverse complement strand
TGACACTGTTCATCATGTCGCTTTGCGGACGTGCTGCGGAGTCCAGACTGTACCCCGCCATATTCAACGTAATAATCCCGATAGTTGTTGGTGTGTGTATCGGTATCGTAATAACCAATACCTACGGCTCGTATGACATTGTTTACGGCTTATCGGGAGAAACGCTCAACAGTTTTACTGCGGTGGCTTGTACATCACCGCTCGGACTGCTGGCTTATACTTTTATTTACGCAGTTGACACAAGCTCATGGGGTGTAGACGATGTAGTATTCACTGCGCCCATACTCCGCCCAGAGATAATCATTCCGCTTGTCATCATCACACTTACGCTGCTGGTAGGAGCTTATTTCCTCATCAGAAACCGCCGTGCGGAGCGTGTAGGAAGTGCATTTGTCTATGGCGCGATGAAGTTCGTTATCCCCGCGCTGGTCATCTTCTCGATAGTTGCGTCTTTTTCGACATATATTCTTAACAGACTGTTCCCGAACCGCTCTGTTGATGCTTATTTCTCGTCAAGCTATTATGGCACCACGACTTCGGACGACGTAGGCGGCTATATCATAGCGATGCTTATCATCACATTCGTGCTGTATGTCATCATGGAGCTTATCAGCGGCAAGGGCTTTAAGAAATTCCATATCACGCTGCTGAAGTATGTCGTTACAGTCGGCGGAAGCTTCCTTATATGCATGGGTCTGTTCTTCTCGAACGGCATGGGCGCAGGCTATTATGTCCCGAATTCGAATGATGTCGTTTCGGCATATGTGGGACTTCATGACAATTCTGATACCTACGGCAGCAGTATCTACGGTGAGGTAAAGCTTCCCGAGAATGTTCAGGCTGTCGTGGATATCCACAATGATATCCCGAAGAATGGTCCCGAGACGGAGGCTTATGGCTATTCGTTCAATGTGAATTACCACCTCAAGGACGGCACTACCCTCGGAAGATACTACTTCATCACCGAGGAGCGCTATAACGAGGCGTGCGAGAAGCTGTTCAGCACTGAGCTTTATGCTTCAAGCGAGCTGACGTCGGTCATTACGGATATCCCGACTGAGGGCACCAGCGAGTTTACGGGTGTAAGCACAGAAAATGGTTTAATCAGCTGCCGTATCCCTGCGGCGGAGCTGCGTGATGCGCTGCTGAAGGACTGCGAAAAGGCAACCCCCGAGCTTATGTACGACCCCACAAAGCGCGGACAGTCCGTGTATATTACATTAGAGCGCACCGATACCGTCGGAGACAGGTCAACGGGAGTGAAGACAGGACTTGAGCTGTATGCTTGGTATGACGATACTATCGCACTGCTTGAGCGCTATGGCGTGACAGGGCTGTTTGATGTTGATACCTCGCAGTTTGAGATAGCGTATTTTGTGAAGCTGGATAAAACAGCTGATGATTTCTTTGGTGTGCTGAATGGTTATTATATCGAATCATGGTATTCTGCTACACATGAGGGATCAGGCAATACAGGCTCTTCTCTCGGCAAGGGTGTAGACGTAGTGGCTGTACCGATAGACAGCGATGTCATCGACGAGCTTTATATGCACAGCTTCAATGAGTATTACAACGGCTATTCTGAAGACGCGGTATACAGGCTGGTGCTGAGTATGGAAGCGGAAAAAACGTATGGAGTAAAGGCGTTCTTTATCTCCGAGGACTACATTGACAGAGCTGAGGAGATATTCGCGGCTCACAAATAACCAGCTTACCTCACAACCCCTCAAATAAATAGAAAAACGCAGTTTCTTTATGGAAACTGCGTTTTTCTTTTTTGCCTGATTTTGTGGTAAATTTATGCTGTAATCGTATTCATAGCTAATATATGGTAAAAAAGTGATGTTCTTTGTACGACTTTCATAAAAAATCAGCCTAAATTTTTTCGTTTTCTAATAGATTTTTTCAAAAAAAAGCGGAAAAAAAGTTGCAAAATTTGTTCAAATAGTGTATAATTATAATACGAATAACCATGTGAATTTGTAAGTTTTTTACTGTTGATAGAATACTTATTTAAAAGGGGAATTGATATGGCACTTTTTGATACCACCGCATTCCGCATATTAGAGCAGGGAATGAGCGTTTTATGGCAGAAGCAGCAGGTGATTTCTCAGAATATCGCAAACTCGGACACACCTGACTACAATTGCAAATATCTCGAGTTCAGCGGTGTTCTTCGCGAGAAGCTCCGTGCAAACGGAACCATCAAGCAGGAGCTCAATCTCCGCCACGAGGTCGTTGTTGATACAGCTACCAGAGATCAGTTTGACGGAAACAATGTCGATCTTGATACTCAGATGGCAGAGCTCACGAATACGCAGATACAGATGGACGCACTCATAAACTCCATGAATGGCAACTTCACCAGAATGAGAAGTGCCATGAC
>JAZNWG010000052.1:0-3703 GCA_045593225.1 Oscillospiraceae bacterium | reverse complement strand
GAAAGCTGTCATCGGGCAAACTTACATACGAATTCCGCGCGGCAGAGAGCAGCGACCTTAAAAAGGTGTATTCGGTGCTGGCGGACGATAAGCTTGTCGGAAAGCTGACCCTTTCGGGCGAGAATACCCGCACAAGCCTGTTCTTCTTCACAATGGCTGACTGGACGGTGGAGGAGTTCACCCCCTTCCCTGTTGAGACGATATACAACCTTGAGATATACTGCCCCGAGGAGGTAAGCGTTTCGATAAACGGCATACAGCCCTCGGAAAAGGAGCTTGTCGGCGGCACGGACGTGCCCCTCTACAGGCTTTCGGGACTGCTCGCAGAGCCTGAGATAGTGTATACCCGCAAAGACGGCACAGAGCTCAACTACACCACCGACGGAAATGCGGTAAAGCCTGCGGTGTATGAGTACAGCTTCCGGCTCCCGAACGACATCACAGTAAACCTCAACGATACCGTAATAAGCGGAAAGCACGAGGCTGACAGCACCCTGTACACGATACGCGAGATGACAAGGCCAGAGGTGCTGCTTATAGACAAGTGCGGCACGATAGTTCGCTATGACGGCAGCACCCCCGCGGACGAGCTTTACACGCGCCACAGCGTTGTAGTACCGCAGGATTTCTCCGTCAAGGTGGACGGTATTACCGCCGATGATATCACCCCCGCGTGGAACTCCGCGCACCCCGACGCTGAGGCTGTCATGGCGCAGTCGGGAGTAAAGCTCCCCGACATGAAGACCTACGAATTTGCGCTGCTTACAAAGGACGCAGTCGCTGAGGTGACTGACAACATGGGTGCAGTGACTACGCATTCGCTTGCAAACGGCGGTGTATGGCTGAACGGCTCGGTAGGCAGCAACGAGATACCCGACTATATCGCGACCGAGATAGACGTTATGGAGGCGGCAAAGTGCTGGAGCAAGTTCATGACGGACGACCTTGAGGGTCCGACACACGGACTTGACGAGGTGAGAAAGTACCTGCTTCGCACATCTGCATACTACGACTATGCCGAGGAATGGGCTACGGGCGTTGATATAGGCTTTACAAGCCTGCACACCCTTGACGGCTTTGCAAACGAGCATATCACAAACGTCACCGTTTACAGCGATACCTGCTTCTCCTGCAATATCTATTTCGAGAAGAACATGACGCTGCTGTATGACGGAAGATACGCAGGCTCGCGCACCGATACGTTCAACAGCATAGTGTATTTCGTGTACGCCGACGATACTCCCGACAACGGGCTTGACGACCCGCACTGGGCTATCGCGGTAATGCATGACGTAATATAAGGAGGTGACGATATGAGCAGCAAAAGCACCGCTAAAAAGGTATTCGGCGGTATCGGAAAAGTGTTTCTCTTTATCATCACCTTTGTAGTGATACTTGCAATAACGCTGTTTATCATGATGAAGATAATCTGTCTTGGTTCAACATCGACGCGAAACACCTTCATCACGACCGTCCTTGAAACAGGACAGCTCAAATTCCTCGCATCGCTGTGCCTGTCCGAGGAGGAGATAGCAGAGGTGGTCGCCTCGAACTCCTTAAAGGACATGGGCGACGCTGACGTAAACGAGGGCATGATAACCGTGCCTGTTTTCGGCGATAACGTGACAGAGGGCGGCTCTGACACCGTCACCGAGCAGGTCTCCGAGGACATCGAGATAATAGATATCCCCGGCCTTTCCTACAAGGCGACCCTGATGATAGTAAAGGACCCCTCAAGAGTAAGCCTTGCTTCGATAAACTCTGATATTGACGTATGGCCCGAGCAGGGTATCACCTTAAAGCAGATAGTGGAGCAGGAGGGCGCTATCGGCGCTATCAACGGCGGTCTGTACAACTCCACAAACAACTCGGGCGGAAATCCCTACGGCGTGTGCGTTTCTAAGGGCGTTATAGTCCGCAACCGTCCGCAGGAGGCTCCGGGGCTTGTGCTTGTGGGACTTACGGACAGCAACATTCTGCAGATAATCGACCTTGACGGCATGAGCGCTTCCGAGTGCGAGGCTATGATAAAGGAAAAGGGTATCCGCGACGCGGTATGCTTCCAGGAGGCGGCAAGCGTTGACAACAACCACTTCGTGCACCTTGTAATAAACGGCGAGCCGCGCGAGATAACAGGCAACGGCAGCGGTCTCAACCCCCGTACAGCTATCGGACAGCGTGCGGACGGCGCACTGCTGCTGCTGGTAACGGACGGCAGAGGCTACAACAACCACGCAGGCGCGTCTGCGGCTGACCTTATCGAGATAATGGTGCGCTACGGTGCAGTCAATGCCGCAAACCTCGACGGCGGCAGCTCCACCTGTATGTACTACGAGGGCGAGTATCTCCAGAACAGCGTAACGTTCTATTACAGCCAGTCCTCGTGGAAATTACCCTGCGCATTCGTAATACATTAAAGGAGGCGTTTACCTTTGGTAGATGCAAAGATAAATTCGTCGGTGATACTGCCGTCATACAATCCCTCGGAGAGGCTGCTTGAAACGCTTAACGGGCTTATAGCAGAGGGCTTTGACGACATTATACTCATCGACGACGGCAGCCGCGAAAGCTGTCAGAAATACTTTGCCGAGGCTGAAAAGCTGCCCCAGTGCACCGTGCTCCACCACGAGGTGAACAAGGGCAAGGGCCGCGGCTTAAAGACAGGCTTCCTGTACTTCCTCAAAAACCGCCCCGACCGCGTCGGCGTAGTCACCACTGATGACGACGGTCAGCATACTCCTCCCGATGTTCTCGCCTGCACACTGCAGATGGAGCAGGGCGGCAGGGCTGTGTTCGGCTGCAGGGATTTTTCGGGCGATGATGTTCCGTGGAAGAGCAGCTTTGGCAACAACTGCACAAGGATAGTGTTCAGAGCGTTCTGCGGAATAAAGATAAGCGACACGCAGACAGGCCTGCGCGCATTCCCGCGCGACTACATACAGCTTCTCTGCGACACAGACGGCGAGCGCTTCGAGTACGAGACCAACTGCCTGCTTGAAATGCACAAGAACGGCTATGCTTTCGAGGAGCGCAGGATACAGACGGTATACCTCGATAACAACAGCGAAACGCATTTCCACCCCTTAAAGGACTCGGTCAAGATCTACGCCGTTATCCTAAAATTCATGCTGTCGTCAGGACTAAGCTCCATAATCGACATCGCGGTGTTCACGCTGATAAATATGCTTATGCCCGAAAGTGTAAGCGGCGTTCTGCGCGTGTTTATCGCAACATTCGGCGCGAGAGTGATATCCTCGCTGTTCAACTTCTTTGCAAACCGCACGCGCGTTTTCAAGAGCAGCGACAACCTCGGCGCGACTATGGCGAGGTACTACACCCTCTGCGTGATACAGACAGCCTGCTCCTACGGCATAGTTTATCTGCTGTCCGCACTGATCGTACCCGAATTCAGACTTTTACAATCCGTCATCAAGATAGTGGTTGACGTGGTGCTGTTCTTTATAAGCTTCAGGATACAGCAGGACTGGGTGTTTAAGTCGAAAAATCACAAAGACCGCTGACGCTTCGTGCGCACCTCGCTTGCATCTTTTCCGCCATAGCATACAGCCCGTCGCTTGAAAGGCACAAAGCCTTACTGCGCTAGGTCTGCACGCTCTGACGAAAAATCTGACGGCGCGATCTGCACACGATACTTTGTGCTTTTTCGCCTTTGACTACAACATATAATAAGGAGAAGGACGAC
>JAZNWG010000051.1:0-4909 GCA_045593225.1 Oscillospiraceae bacterium | reverse complement strand
GACTTTACAGATAGAGCCGGGGCCGATACCAACCTTGACTGCGTCAGCACCTGCCTTGATGAGATCCTCTGTAGCAGCGCCTGTTGCAACGTTACCTGCGATGATGACAGCCTCGGGGAACTTATTCTTGATGCTGTCGAGTGTTTTCATGATGTTAGCGCTGTGGCCGTGTGCGGAGTCGAGCACCAGCACGTCAGCCTGAGCCTCCAGCAGAGCGCCTGCTCTGTCAAGGACGTCAGCGGTGATACCGATAGCAGCGCCGCAGAGAAGTCTGCCGCCCTTGTCACGTGCGGTGTTGGGGTACTGAACGCTCTTTTCGATATCCTTTATTGTGATAAGACCCTTTAAGTTGCCGCTATCGTCAACGATAGGCAGCTTTTCGATCTTGTGCTTTCTGAGTATGTGCTGAGCCTGCTCCAGTGTAGTGCCAACGGGAGCGGTAACGAGGTTTTCCTTTGTCATTACCTCGCCTACCTTCTGCGCGGGGTCAGCGATGAAGCGAAGGTCGCGGTTTGTGAAGATACCAACCAGCTTTGTGCCCTCAACGATCGGCACACCGGAGATCTTGTACTTGCCCATGAGTGCGTCTGCATCGGCAACTGTATCATTGGGAGAAAGGAAGAAGGGATTTGTGATAACGCCGTTTTCGGAACGCTTTACCTTGTCTACTTCGTCCACCTGCATTTCGATAGGCATATTCTTGTGGATTATACCAATACCGCCCTCGCGCGCGATTGCGATAGCCATCTTGGACTCTGTAACGGTGTCCATCGCAGAGGTCATGATAGGTGTGTTGAGTACGATGTTCTTTGTGAGATTTGTTTTGAGGTCGATCATGTTGGGGGTAACGTCGCTCTTTGCGGGAATAAGCAGCACGTCATCGAATGTCAGGCCTTCCTTTACGAATTTTTCGTTGTAGTTGCAGTTAAGCATTTTGTTCTCCTCACTTCCTGTTATTTTTTTAGCTTTTAGCCCCATTGTATGGAAAAAAGCCGCAGTCGCTTTCTGCGGACTGATGGCTTTGTTCTGAATATGTTCAGACTATGAAATCCTAGTCTGTTTTGGGTTATTAACCATTATATCACTTCGTCCTGTTTTTTTCAAGCAATTTTTTTGCAAAAATGCAAATAAAAATAACCAAATATCGCTGTTTAAAATCCGATTATTTCGGAACTTTTCACGCTAATGATTTTTTTTGCGAAAAAATTCGGTCAAGCTATTGACTTGAAAAGCTATTTATTATAGAATAATACTATATGGGCTGTTTTCACGGGCATTGCTCTGCATAACGCCTTATGGCAACTTTCGCACAAGCTCTGTGCGGCAGTGCTTTAAAATCTTATTGAAAAGGAAATGACAAAATATATGATCAAAACATCTGCATCTTTACTTGCGAGCAATCTTGCACAGATCGCGCTGGAGATAAGCCGCTGCAAAAAATCCGGTGTGGACTGGATCCACGTTGATGTTATGGACGGCGTTTTCGTTGACCAGATCACTTACGGCAGCCCCCTGCTGAAGTGTGTGAGAGCTTCCACAGATATGTTCCTCGATGTTCATCTTATGGTAGAGGATCCTACAAAGCAGGTAAAGCTGTTTGCTGAGGCGGGCGCTGACCTTATCACTATCCACGCAGAGAGCTTCTGCTCCATAGGCGAAGTACTGAAGGATATCAAAAAGCACGGCAAGAAGGCTGCGCTGGCTGTAAAGCCCAACACCCCCATTGAAACTGTTTATCCCTATCTGCACCTTTGTGATATGGTGCTGGTCATGACTGTTGAGCCGGGCTATGGCGGACAGGCGTTCATCCCCGAGACTGTTGAAAAGATCGCAACGCTCCGCAAGGCTGCCGATAATCTTGGCCTGAAGGAGCTTGATATCCAGGTTGACGGCGGTATCAACGAAAAGACCGCTGAGCTCGTAAAGAAGGCAGGCGCGAACGTTCTGGTTGCTGGCACATCTTTGTTCAAGTCTGAGAATATGAAGCAGACCTGCGATGAAATCAAGAAGTCTGTCTGATCATCTCAGCATCTCTGACAGTGACGACGCACTTCCCGAGGATATCTCGGTGAGGTATTCGCGCGTTTGTGCTGCGAAAAGTGCCGATATCTCACAGTAATCGCCGAATTCCGTACACACTCTTTCTGTGTGCTCGGAAGGGTCGGAGAATATCATTCGGTATTGATCCTGACGGCTGCCGCAGTATATGCAGCAGCTTTCTCCTATATCCGACAGAGCTGCGCACAGTGATCGCAGCGTGTCTACTCCTGATATCTCACAGGCGAAATAGCGCGTCTGTGGTGTGCGTTTTTCGTTTTCGAGCGAAGATACGAACAGCACGCAGCTTCCGTCCGAGCGCATGAATGCTTCCACGAGAAGCCGTCCGTCGGGCAGGAAAACGCCTTGCTCTGTACCCAGATGGTCGAGGAGCGAATATATGAACTGTCGCATTTCACATGGCTTGCCGTCGGCAGGCACGGCTTCGGCTTCGTCCTTATCCAGTGTTATTTTATATGTTGCGTCTGTGAGAAGCTCTGCTTTCATATCGCACCTCTTTCCGCGGTGTTTACCGCTAACTCCAAGCGAAAGGATCCTGATTGATGAAATCCATTATTGCACGTGATCCGTGCAAGATCTATTTTGAAAGATTTATCTTCATGGCGGCGCTGCTTATTCCCGCATGGTTTCTGAACGGACCGCGCGTGCTTATGGTGAGCGCTGTAAGCATTGTTATCTGTGTCGTTACAGACTGGGTATGCTGCAAGATACGCAAGATACCCTATGACCGTAAGGATCACAGTGTTATCTTCTGGGGCCTTGCCGCTTCTCTGATAATGCCTGTAAGTATTCCTTATGTTCTGTCGGCTTTGTCTGCGATAATCTGTATCGTTATCGGCAAGCATATTTTCGGCGGCAAGGAGAACGTTGTGTTCTGTCCTTGCGCGATTGCAACGGCATTTCTTATTATATGCTATCCCTCTGAGATGTTATACTTCCCCAGAGTGGGAGAAATAATGCCGGTATTTGGCGATTACAGCGGTACGCTGGTTCGCGATCTTGACAACACCATGAAGCTTGGCAATGTTCCGTCGTATTCCATGTTGGATATACTGATGGGCAGAGTGCCGGGCGCTATCGGCGCGGTCAGCATTCTGGTAATAGTGGTGTGCGGTATCTGCATGATAATCCGTCACAGCACGAGCATATGCACCATGCTGTCCTGTCTTGCTACTGTATCGGCGCTTGCGTTTATATACCCCAGAATAGACGTTTCTCCGATTGAATCCGTCTTCTACGAGCTTACAAGCGGCTATCTGCTGTTTGGCGTGGTGTTCCTCGCAGGAGAGCCTTATATACTCCCGAAGCGCCGTGCCGCGAGAGTTATCTACGGCGTAGTGCTTGGATATACTACGATGATGTTCCGATATTTCGGACAGACCGAGGGCTGCTTCCTGTTTGCGCTACTTATCACAAATGCGCTTACCATGGGCTTTGACACTATCGTGGAGAATCTTCTGTACTGGAAGAAGTCCTATATCAGCTCCTACGAAAAGAGCAAGAATGCTGCCCAGCGCGGTAATATAAAGCTTACCGATACGCAGGAGATACAGCTTCCCGAGAAATACCGCTATAACACACCGCCTATTGACGGCAAGGTGAAGAGGAACAGGAAGTCAAAGAAGCGCAGGGGAGGTAATGCTGATGAGTAATAAGACCTATCCTATCTGCTTTGACGGACTTTTTCGCCAGAATATCGTGCTGACGAGCGGACTTGTTACAGCACCGATAATCGTTGCGGCAACAACGGGAGAACGTGCTGCGTTGCTTTCACTCACCTTCTTTATGATCTCATATTTCACGATCATCTTAGGAAGAATGATACCTAGGAAGCTGGTATATACTGTCCGCATTATACTATATGCGCTTATCGCGGCGGTGGTGTTTATTCCTACTGCTATAGTAGCGAATGTGTTGTTTCCTGAGACGGCGCCTTCGGTAATGCTTTATATCGAGCTTATCGTCGTAAATTCGCTGGTGCTTGCAAAGACTGAGAGCCGTTTTTATCTTATCCCGTTCTCGTCAATGGCGATAGACTCCCTTGTTTACATCGCGGGATATGCACTGGCTGCATTTGTGGTTGGCATTATTCGTGAGATACTTACATATGGTACTGTATTCGATCTTCACATCTGCGATGCTGCAATGCCTGCAGCGAAATCTCCGTTCTTCGGATTTTTCCTTGTAGGCCTGTTCGCTGCGCTGTGCCGTGCCTACTATAACAGACGCCGCAGCAGAGAGCCCGAAGCTCCTCAGCTTCTAGTGAAAGGAGCGGACGAATAATGGCAATAATCACAGCGATAATTTCTGCAGCGATGGTATCCATCTTCGTAGAAAACGCAATATTCGAGCGTGCTTTCGGCGCGAATGTTACTATCTATGCTTCGCGTAAGGAGTCGCACGTTATCGGTTTTACGCTCGGCATAACGCTTATGACCACAGCTGCGAGCATTATCACTTATTTTCTCGACAGTGCGCTGCTTCCGCTGGAATATGGCTGGCTGTTCATGCCGCTGGTCTACGTTGCGGTAATAAGCGTATTGTATATTCTGGCACTGCTGCTTATCTGGTGGCTGTTCCCGAAAATGTTTGCGAGGATAAAGAAATATGCTCACCTCGCTATATTCAACTGTACCGTTATCGGAGCGCTGTTTCTCAATTCAAACTACGGCAGCGATATATGGTCTTACATCGGTTATGGCATTGGCACGGGAGTAGGCTTTTTCCTTGCGTGCCTGCTGCTTAACATCGCACGCGAGAAGCTTGACTCCGACAAGATACCCAAGGCGTTCCGCGGATATCCCGTAATGATGGTCTACATCGGCGTTATTTCTCTTGCATTTTACGCGCT
>JAZNWG010000050.1:0-3388 GCA_045593225.1 Oscillospiraceae bacterium | reverse complement strand
CACAGCTATTGTGCCGAGCTTGACGGCACTGATATCAAGCCTGATGTATGGGTGATAGATAACCCCGAGCGCCGCAAGAAGCTCGCGCTACTGTACATCGATAACGGTGCGGTATGCTGTACTTCGCGCCTCTGGGAGATCGCGGACCGCATTGAAGTAAAGCATTTTGCAGCGTCTTTGGCGCGCTATATCTGTGGTGAGTGATGGGAAGCTTTATCTATTCTGACGACAACAAGCGTTACCACACGCTCAGCTATCATAACAAGCACACCTATGGTGAAAAGGTGCACAAGGCTGCTATTGACGCAGGGCTGACCTGCCCGAATATCGACGGCAGCAGGGGCGTCGGCGGCTGCATTTATTGCAGCGGCGGCAGCGGCTATTTTACGGCTGAAAATTCTCTCTCGGTGACGGAGCAATTTAATGCTGAACGCGAGCGTATCCGTAAAAAACACCCTGAAGCAAGGATAATTGCCTATTTTCAGGCTCATACCAATACTTACGCGTCGACAGACAATCTGAGAACGCTTTTCAATGAAGCTATAACAGCAGGCGCGCAAGGGCTTGCAATTGCCACCCGTGCCGACTGTATCGACAAGGAGTGCGTGCAACTCATAAATTCGCTGCCCGTTCCGGTAACAGTGGAGCTCGGGCTTCAGACTATCCACGACAGCACCGCACAGCTTATAAACCGCTGTCACAGTTTTGATGAATTCCTGCATGGTTATTCAATGCTGAAAGAGGCAGGTATCCGAACCTGCGTTCACATCATCAACGGACTTCCCGTGGAAACGGAAGGAATGATGCTTCAGACCGCCGAAACGCTCGGAAAGCTTCACCCCGACGGTGTCAAGATACATCTCATGCATGTTATTGAGGGCACTCGTCTTGCTGAAATGTATAAGCGCGGTGAGTACACACCGCTTGAAAAGCAGCAGTACATCGAAATTGTAATTAAGCAGCTGGAGCTTCTCTCGCCCGAAACTGTCATCGAGCGCATCACAGGCGACGGCGACAAGAAAACTCTGCTCGCACCGCTCTGGAGCACGGATAAGATATCGGTCCTCGGCGGTATCGACAAGCGTATGGCAGAGCTTTCGACATGGCAGGGAAGATATTTCACTGAAATTACCACATAAGCAAATAACCTGAGAGCAGAACTCTCAGGTTATTTTTATCCCATATAAGACGCAAGATCAAAGTCCGCCGTAAGCTTATGCTCGGCTCTGTCGAGACATCTTTTGATCTTATCCTTATCCTCGCCTGCCTCTTTAAGATCGTCCAGAGCGTTGTAAAATATCGGCTCGACACATCTGAATATAAGCGGTGCGGCAAGCTTTTCGGCCTCTGAAAATTTATATACAGCGCTTGCTGTTTGGAGAGTCTGCTGAAAACAGGAAACCTCTAACCGGCACTCCCTGAAAAGATAGTTCAGAAACACATCTCTGCCGCAGAGGTTAAAGTCGATCACGCCAACGAATTTCCCGTTCTTATCAATAAGGATATTGGTATTGTTGATATCCGCCTGAAATACCGAGGTCGGCAGTGTTTTGTATATCGGCTCAAGCGCATTTCTGTTCTCGTTCCACAATTTCCATATTCTTTCTACCTGCTCGTGAAACTCAGCAGGAAGCGTATCGGCATATTTTTTCCAGTCAAGCGCGACTTCGATCACCTCATCGGTCTTGTCAGTCTCGCAGAAACTTTCAAAAAGGCAATATCCCGACGGGAATTCAGCAAAATCAAGATTTTCTGCGGCAATTTTAGCGACCATAGTAATAGCGCCATCCCACCAGCTTTCAAACGGAATGCCTTCCTTTTCAAGCTGTTCCGCAGTAGGGTATTTGGAAAATTCCTCAGCAAATGCTGTGCAGCAGTGACCCTTGTATGTAACGACAGGGAAATCACCTTTTAGTGATTGGATAAAAGCAGGGCAGTAGTAGCCGAGCTTTCGGTGCTCCTCGGCACACTGTGCCCACACCTTTATTCTTTCAGGAGAAGTAAAAGCATTTTCAGCAAGCTTGATAACATATTTTTCTCCCGAAGCCCACTCCGCAATTATCACTTCTCTGAAATCATTGTCTCTGCGGGTGAGCTCAATTATTTCATAGCGGACAGGCTCATCTTCGAAAAACAAGCCTATGACCTTAGCTTCCTCGCTGTCCTTTAATATATTCTCCATTTTATCAGCTCCTTTTGTTATTTTGATTATATCATTGTCAGTAAGAAAAGTCAAACTGATTACAATTCAGTAACAAAACAGTTACAGTTCGATTACAGTTTCGAAAAACTATTGAAATCATAATAAGTTGGTGCTAGAATTGAATTGTATAATAATAACAAGGGGGGGAATCTATATGAAAAGGACTATCATACTTGTACTCGCATTGACGCTCATCGCAGGCTGTTCCGACGGCACCTCCTTGCAGCAGGAGCAGACCTCGCAGTCAACAACGAGTGCAACAGAAACCACACCGCAGACAACTGCTTCAACAAAGTCTGCAGCAACAACCGCAACTACTATACTAACGACAGAAGCGACAACAACTCAACCTGATTTCGTTGACTCTCTCGAGGAAGACGTCATCTATCCCACCATTTCAATGGACGAGAGCAATTGGCGTGTTGAATGTGCGGTCGATGATGAAGATATCATAGCACAGCTTGGTTATGATACGCCTGTCGACGTTACTAAGCTTGAATATTTTGACTCTGCGCTGCATTGGGCGGAGGCGCTTGAGGGCGAGGACAAAGAGCAGTTTATCGCAGATAATTATTCATATATCTATTTAAGCAGCAGCTTTATCGGCAGTGAAAAAGCCGATTGGCTTTATATTGCCGATTACTTTTTATGTTTAGATGGTCCTAATTATGATGCGTATTATTCCAAGGTGTTCTATGTAAAGGACGGAATGATCACCAAAACGATAGCGGAGTTTTACGGTGCGTGCTCAAACAGCAGCATGTATAGCGATATCTGCCGCCAAGGCGACCGCCTTATCCTTTCTGTATACGGAGATGGTATCTACAGCCTTGATACCAATACCGACGAGCTTACAAAGCTGTGCAGCAGCGAGGGTGACTGGTGCAGAATTGACGAAATGACCGTGGATTATATACTGTTTGCCGATGGCGACAAAAGAACAAAGGTGTATTACTTCGACAACGGCGAGGTGTTTAAAACCGAGATGTACAGCGGCTTCATGGATGGTATTTCGTTCTACAGAGATGGCGATACTCTTGTTTTTGCTGTTTTTTCTCAGGATTTGAGGGAAAAATATCCGGGTGCGCAATACCTTTCTCTCAATCTGCAAACACGCCAATACACGCCGCTCGATTATGAGGGGAATTTGTCTGATTTGGTGCCGAAAAAGCCTGATGCAGAAAA
>JAZNWG010000049.1:0-2689 GCA_045593225.1 Oscillospiraceae bacterium | reverse complement strand
AGCTTGCGCTCAGAAGCCGCTGATGTCGGATTTTTACAATACATATTCAGACTTCTGTGTTATGCTGTAGAAAAGGGGCTGATAGCATGACTACATTTGAAAAAGCAAGGAATTTTGTTTGCAGAAACGCGCGGCCGCTTGATCTCGCACGCTGGCAGTATCATTTCGAGGGCGGCAGCAGGGAAGCGGTGCTTCACGCGCTTCGGTTTTATCAGAACGAGGACGGCGGCTTCGGGCATGGAATAGAGCCCGATTACCTCAATCCCAATTCAACTCCCATGGCTACATGGGCAGCGACAGAGATTCTTTACGAGGTTGGATTTACCGACAAGGCGCACCCTATCGTAAAGGGTATTCTGCGTTATCTTGAAAGCGGAGCGGAGTTCAGCGCGGAGCATGAGCAGTGGCTCAACACCGTGCCGACTAACAACGACTATCCTCATGCGATATGGTGGGAGTATAACGGCAATAGCGATTTCAAATACAATCCCACAGCGGCACTTGCTGCATTTATCCTGCGTTTTGCGGAGAAAGGCTCGGTTATTTACCAGAAAGCCTGCGGCATAGCAAAGAGCGCGGCAGAGTGGTTCGTTTCAGCAGTTCCGTTTATGGAGCAGCACGTTACATGCTGCTTTATCAGACTTTATGAGGCGCTTAAGGATATTCAGCCCGAGCTTGTTGATATGGGTGAGTTTGAGCAGAAACTGCGCGAAAATGTGAAGTTTATCATCTGCCCCGACAAGGAAAAATGGGCAGTCGAATATGTGACCAAGCCTTCTGACTACAATGTGACGAGGGACAGCATCTTCTACGCGGACAACGCAGAGCTTGCCGAGTATGAGTGCGAGTATATCGTGAATACCCAGCTCCCCGACGGCGGCTTTGTTGTAACATGGCAGTGGTGGACGGACTACAAGGAGTATGAGATCTCTGCAAACTTCTGGAAGTCAAGCTTTGCTATCAAAAATATGCTGTATCTCAGAAGCTATGGAAAGATATAAAAAATTCGGGCGACCAATGGTCGCCCTTGTTATTTTTATAGCTCAATTTTGTATATCGCAGCGTCATCATCGCCGTAGTAGCCTTTTCGCGTTGAGATACGTTCATAGCCGAAGCTTTCGTACAGCGCTATTGCCGCGTCATTTCTGCTGCGCACCTCTAAAAAGCAGCAGGCTGCGCCCTTGTCTTTAAGCACGAAATGGAAGTATTCCATCAGATACGAGGCAACACCGCTTCTGCGAAAATCGGGGTGAACACCTATCTGATAAAGCTCCGCTTCGTCCGCGACAAGCTTTCCCAGTACAAAGCCCGCTATCCTGCCGCCGCGCTCGGCATGAGCATAGACGGATAAAGGATTGTTTATCTCCTCGAGCAGCATTTCGCGCGTCCATGAGCCATGAAAGCAGAGCTGCTCTATCTCGTCAAGCTGTTCTATCTGTTCATCGGTAAGCGTCATTATATTGCTCCTCGGTCAATCGTCCTGTTTCAGCAGGCTGTCCACGTCAACGTAGTATTTGCTGCTGTTTGTCGTGTCGCAGTATATCTTTACATTCATGCCCTTAAGGTGCTCAAGCTCCTCATACATTCTGTCGGATTTATAGGTACGTACAGCGCGAGTGTCAGGGTCAATAGCCTCACACTCTACCCATGATCGGAAAACGTCGTTTACAGACGTGCTCGTGTCGACCACAACGTTTGTGATAACAGCATCGATCTGCCTGCCGTATTCCTTGAGGCGGTTTATCCTGCTGCCCTTTCCGCATGCCCTGAGGAACATTATAAGACCGACAAGCGTTACCGGTATTCCGATCAGAATGAAAAAGACTTCGCCTGTAACGGCATTGGCTCTTACTCTTTCGGGGTTGGCGGAATCATAGTAGATCGTTATTTTATCGCCCTTTTTCATGTCGGACGTGTGTTCTGTTGTATAGCTGCTGACAGGCTTTCCGTTTGCTACATAGTCAATATAAACATAGTAAGTGGTAGAGCCCTTTTTGTTCATGTTACTGCTTCGCTCTATTTCGGTAATGGTTGCTGTCGTTTCTGTTGCACGGCTCATAAAGTCCAGCGAATCCCCGATAAGCGCAAAGCCGACCACCAGTAGTGCGATACCCGCCAGCAATACGATAAGACCTGTCTTTTTCTTTTTGCTCACTTTATCCTCCTGTTCAATGCGCATCAAACCAGCTTCTGCCGATCTGAGCTTCTGCTGTAAGGGGCACGGACAGCTCAGCCGCGCCCTGCATCTCCTCGGTGAGTATCTTAGCTGCCTTTTCAGCAAGCGCTTCGGGCACCTCTACGATAAGCTCGTCATGCACCTGAAGTATCAGCCGCGCCTCGGGAAGCTCCTTTTTAAGGCGCTTGTAAACGCGCACCATGGCGATCTTTATGATATCCGCGGCAGTGCCCTGTATGGGAGTGTTCATTGCGACGCGCTTTCCGAGCGCCTTTACCACCTTGTTCGAGGACAGAAGCTCGGGGATAAATCTGCGCCTGCCGAACATCGTCACCGCATAGCCGTCCTTTTCGGCGCTGCTTGTAACGCTGTTCATGTAATCGCGCACGCCGCTGAAATTCGTGAGGTAGTCATCAATGTATTTCTTCGCCTCGGCAACCGAAGCGCCGATATCCTTTGCAAGCGAGAAAGCGCCGATACCGTACACGATACCGAAGTTTACCGCCTTTGCAC
>JAZNWG010000048.1:0-6070 GCA_045593225.1 Oscillospiraceae bacterium | reverse complement strand
TACTTCAACGGTAAAGCATATAGCACACATGACGGTAATCACTGTTCGTACAACAACGTTGACGACCTGATAGAAATCAACAACGTTGATCCGCATGATAACATTGAATATTGCGGAAATTATCTTACCATGTCGTTTGAAGGTCCTCTGTATGACGAGCTAAATTATGGAAACGGCATTGTTTATGATCGCTTACAGGCTATATTTGAAAAATATGGCTTATATTTCGAGCTCGGAAATACGTGGAATCTTTCGGCATATGAGCTCTGATAAAAAGAAAGGAAAAACCGATGTCTTTGAACACAGAAAGAGCAAATATCGAGAGTGTTTTGACCAATTTTGCAAATGATCACAGCTGTGAAGAACTTGCTAATATGGAAGAACGACTCTTTGAAATCAATCACATTCTTGATTTGTGGAATGAATTTGGAGACGTTCCGATGAATCCGACGTTTGAAATCATCGAAGAGTCATGGCATGGATTTCCTGCTGGAACACACAGAGAGACGATCTGGCACTGGTTTGAAGAATACTTTGGTATCAGTGTTGCCAACGATTTGATGTACGAATGAAAAACAGAAAGGGCTAAAACATGGCTTATATATGTGTTAAACCTTCGGGTAGTTGCAAAAACTGTCCACATTTTCGTTACGACGAAGATCGCAACGGAATGGCCTGTTTCGCGACTTACGACAAAAAACATAATAAAAAGAAAACATAACAGAAAGGATATAATCTTATGTGCATAACAGACATGACCAACTTATTTGTGGGTTATAACGAAACCGAAGATTTTCGAATCCTCATATGTGCACTGGATGCACAAGAGGCATACGAAATCGCAAACGAATATCGTTTCGATACAAATATGAATGGTCAATTCGAAATAACCGAACTCACAGATATAAACACAAAATTTGATTGCGACTATGTGGTAACAGGAGGACAATGATGACAAGAACGCCTAAGAGACGCATCTTATACTCCAACTATGATGTCAGCGAAGCGTTTAACGCCGCTGCACAATACCTTTTTGACGAATACAGTGAAAACAACGACTGGAAAACCATTGCTGATATTCCCGAAAACGAAATTTGGGATGAAGTATATCAAATGGATAATGATAATTGGTATGACTTCAGAGACGAGCTTTCCGATTTCATACAGAAAAATGATTCTTTTCTTCTCATGGGTACAGTAGAACTATGGACCGGCAAACACGCGAGTGGTTTCATCTTTTCAGATATTGATGAATTATCCCATGCATGGAAAGATTGTGATTACATTGAATTTTATGATGAAAACGGACATTTGTACCTAAGATGCAGCCATCATGATGGCACAAATCTGTATGAAATCAAGAAGATCTCAAAGCGTGGCATGCAGTATTACGATAACAAATGCTATGGGGACGAATATGAGCAAAACATTCATCAGAAAATGTTTACTTATAGCGGTTATACATCGCTGCCTCATTTCGCACATACGGTATACGGCTGCAACAAACTTGAATACGAAAGACGTGAATCAGCATGACATTTGAAGAAAAATTCAATCTTGATAAAGATCTACCCCATAACGAACTGTATACAGCTATCGTAAACAATCTTGGTTATGACGCGGTGAAGCAACTTATTCCATTCTCTCTCGATGAGATTGTCAAGGCTCTTAAAACAGATAAGCATCTGAACAATCTTCCGTTAGAAACATGGAACAACGCTACCGGCTACAAGGTTGAGATCGATTTTTGCAGCAGACGACAAATTGTAAAACTCAACGTTAGCTATAAAAAGAACAGCGCACAGTATCACAGTTTGGCAGAATTATGCTTTTCAAACGGTGTGACAACATTTTGTCTTGCTGAACTAGTCTGCATCCTTAAGCGCTGTGCCGTCATGTGGGCTGAAGCCGCCGAATAACAAAAATGATAAACAGAAAGGTAAAAACAATGTCAACAAACGCATTCATAGGCCGTCTTGAACCCAATGGTAAAATAACAGGTATATACTGTCACAATGATGGTTATATCGAACATGTAGGTTTTTTACTTGAAACGTTCTATGCTGATAGATACAAGGTTGATGATCTCATTGAATTGGGCAGCATTTCCTGTCTTGGACCTGAGATCGGTCAGAAAATAGATTTCAATAAAAACTATTATGAATACTGTAATAAACAGTGCATCGCATACCATCGTGACAGAAATGAAAAACTCAACATTTTCAACAACTGCAATCTTTGCGAGCTGTTAAGTGATTATCCGTACGTTTACATATACGACGACAACAATATGTGGACAGTATATTACGATAATCGTGAACAACTGTTATCAGATGCACTTGCACCGTTCAGATCTGATAAAACAGAATCAACACGCAAATATCTGGTAATATTTGATGACAACGATTATGAATTCTATAACGCACGAGCTTCCCATGATGTAATATTACAGATGGCTGATCACACCGGATGCCGAACAGAATTGTTTGAAAACGCTTTATCAGGTATGAAAACAGATAAGCAACGGATTGAACTATTCAATAAATTCTCGATTACAAGAATTGATCATATTTTTGTCATCTCAGACGAAATAGGGGTTGAAAATAAATCATGATGAAAATCGTTGTAACATCATTACCTAATAAACCCAAAGATTGTCCGTTTGCTATTTTCTGTAAATGGGATGATATGTGTCTACCTAATTGTTTATTGAAACACAATGACACGCTTCGTGATCCTCGCGAAGAATTTAATTATACACAGACTTGTTATACATGTGATGTAAAAACATGTCCGTTTTTGACAACAACATACACTTGCCTGTAATATAAACGAAAGGATATAACAAAACATATGCCTAACTTAGTACCAACAGTTCTTGAAAGAACAGCTAACGGCGAACGCGCCTATGATATCTACTCCCGACTGCTCGAAGAGCGCATCATCATGCTCGACGGACCCATTGACTCGCATACAGCAAGCCTTGTCACAGCACAGCTGCTGTACCTTGAATCCAAGGGTAAGGAAGATATCACAATGTACATAAACAGTCCCGGCGGCAGTGTTACCGACGGTCTTGCCATTTACGATACCATGCAGTATATTGCCTGCGACGTTTCCACGATCGTAACAGGAATGGCTGCATCTATGGGCTCCGTACTGCTTGCAGCTGGCACAAAGGGAAAGAGATATGCTCTGCCTAACGCACAAGTCATGATACACCAGCCGCTCATCTCAGGTGGACTGTCAGGTCAGTGCACAGATATCAAGATCCACGCCGATAATCTGGTCAACACCAGAAATAAGCTTGAAAACATCCTTGCTGCACACACAGGTAAGGACAAGGATATTGTCAACGCAGCGTGTGAAAGAGATAACTATCTATCAGCAGAAGCAGCACTTGAATTCGGTTTGATCGATGAAATAATCACACATCGTTGATGTTTACAGCGAGAGATATACTATTATAATAGTATATCTCTCATTACCAACGACAAAATCACATACGAAAGGATCGATAAACATGTCAGAAAAACCCCGATTCAACTTGAACGCTCTCGTTCCCGAAGAAGAACTGGAAAAAGCGAGACAGGCCGGTCGTGAAGCAAGAAAATGGTATGAGGAAGTTGAGTGGCGACGACAGAATGACCCCAATTTCGAAGAATGGTACGCTGAAGAATGCCAGCGAATCCACGACGAATGCGAAAGCATGACCGTTGATAAAACAATCTCTGAACTTGAAGAAATGTACAAGCGCTATAGAGGATTATGAGTATGTACATACAATCAACAAACACTATAGGAAATGTTGCATTTGAAAAACATATTACAAATATAAAAAACAAAAACTCTTATTTCAAAATAGCAACGACTAACGACCTGTACATAGGCAACGGACAAACATTTGATCATTTTGGTGAAATCGACATTATTCTCATAGGAAAAAAACAAATGCATCCCGAAAATGAGCTAACTTACGGTGATCTGACATCATCATTAGTTGCAATGTATCATGAAATAGGTCATGCTCGACAGGTAAAATTCGAATTCAAAGAAAAATCAGACCTGTCGACTGTGCTCGCATTGAATCACTATGCCCGCAAATGTTCGTCCGCCTATTATGACACCTCAAATTTCAACGATGGAAATTATCCGACACACACAAGCGAAATTGCCGCACAATATTTCGGTTTGAAAATGACGTATGGTTATCTTACTGAAAATTTTGACGCACAAACCGCTAACGATCTTATTTGTGATTATGTGAACAACGAAGTTGGTGCAAATTTTATACCTGTTGATAAAAATAACCCATATACAGATGTATATGACATCTTCGAAACATATAACGACGTGTTCAATGATGTCGTTTACAAACATCGCAACTTTAACACCGACAATCAAACACATGTTGATGTTTATGAGAAATTCGGAAACAGACTCACAACAGCACATCTGTCATTGCCTACCACAACCGGTTTGCAACAAGATGCCATTCTCACTAACATCTACAGCAAACATTCTTCAGAAAAAGAATACTTTGCAAAATTCGGAATGGATAATCATATTGTCAAAGCTCTTGATGGGATAGAACTTAACAAAGTAAACAATCTTATCACAGGAAAACGACATGTTCCGGCTGTTGCGCGAATAAATCTTGATACGCTTTTGCCTGACCGTAGCATCTCCGATGACAGTTATGGCTTCGATTAAACTGAAAATTGACATCTATGAAAGGACAAAATTACATGGACATCATCAGAGCACGATATTATTTCAATACACAAAATAACGATTCGCATGTTAAATTTATATATCCTCCTGATAATGTTGTACGTGAAACACCGAAATGTTATTATACAAAACACTGTTTCAGATACAGAAAGGCAGACATTGACGTTGTTAAATTGCGTAGTCGCAATGGCCGACCATCATATCTTGAAGTCATCGTTATAGACAAGTCTGACGAGGAAATAGCAAATCTGTTCTCAAATTGGTTTGAAAACGACATAATGATCGTAACAGCAGGAGAAAAAAGCTCATGACTGTGACGGTTCATGAAGACACGATTTGGAACATGATCGAATCAACAACATGACGAAAGGAATAAAAACATGGCAAACTCTATAGACAAAGTTCGTACCAACTATATCAGATTTACTGATACTGCTACATTTGCTGCATTCGAGCAAATCGTGAGCAAAGCATGTGTGAATGAAGATGATCACCTTGAAATCCACACAAAACCCACAGATGACGGTGAAATATACGCAATGTTCTGCGCACATAGTTGTATTCTTGGTTATTCTGATAATTCAGAAGATCCTGATTATGACTATGATGCATTTATATATGATCTGCAGACCATTATACCTGACGGAGAGGCATTACTGATCTACGGCGTTGGCTTCGAAAAGCTTCGATATTTGTATGGCGAATGTGATATCGTCACGAACAAAGAATGGAAGCATGTATCGCTTGAAAACGCCGCTCTTGATACAGCAAAACTGCTTCTGAATGATCCTGATTGGACAACGCAAAGCTCATATTAAAAGGAAGGAGGCTATATAGCATGATCTTATACAACATTGTCGGCACCGACGATCTCGAGGGAATGACTTTCGCCCGCTGCACCACTGAAGTAAAGGCGAAGAAAGCCATGTGTCTGCTAGAGCAGAACGGTTTTGAAAATACAATCGAGATAAGAAAGGACAACCTGCCGCTCGACGTTGTGGAAATCAACGATGAGCAAATCTATCTGTAACACATGCCCCAACATGACACCAAGGAGGACATCAACTTATGGGAAAAAACAAAACACACATCAGAAGTCGTATACTGCGCTTATCCATCATATCGGTGGCCACAGTTGTGGTAATCTTTACGACCATTTTTACATCTGCCATCTATATGACAAACACGTCTAAGTTTGAAGACGAAGTTCACTCGCTTGCCGACGCTTATACAAATACGTTGGGACTCATGACTGATACGATACACATGCAGATCGAATCTGTAGCACAAAATGAGATCGTAATGTCTGAAACAAATGCTGCTCTCCTAAAAGAAG
>JAZNWG010000047.1:0-4389 GCA_045593225.1 Oscillospiraceae bacterium | reverse complement strand
GAAGCAACAAGCAGTACATCACAGACAACGACACAATCCTCGGCTACCACAAGGGTCACTACTGCTTCAAAGCCAGTGGAGACAAAGCCTGCTGCACTTGACGCAGAGGAGTTGTTTGGAAAATCACCGCTAAATGTTGATATCATGAAAAGCAGTTTTGGTACTTCAAACCCGATAATAGGCATAGATGGTAATATCGTAACAACATATCCTCAGGAATACACAACATATTACTCTTTGGGTATGATGTCAACGGAGCTTACGCAGGAGTTCAAGGACGCACTCAAAAGCAACCATTACAGCTATGGAACAAACGGCAACTGGTATTCGGCTGAAAGCTTTGGAGACTATACAATTGAATACGATATCGGACGTATTAGCACAGATGCTATTACAGTTGACGAATACACCGTATCGCTTAAAGGCAATAAGATATACAGACGTAATGCCTTTATACGCCAGACAGAAAGTGGTAAGTATGAATTTATCATCGACCCAAGGTATATGTACGACATTCCCCTGCTTGATGACAATTATGCGTTTATGAAGTTTGAGGTAAACGGCACTGAGTTCTATGCTGACACTTTGTCTGTAATGGGCTGTAAGCTGAATATGATAGGTGATGAATTCGACACCTATGGTCTTAAGATAAACGAAGACTATGTTTATGCAAGCGTTACATTCAAGGATTTGGACATTATCTTCAACTCCGAAAGCGGATACAGCAACGCTGCTGATGTGATAAAAATAGAGGTGCTGACGGAGGATACTGATAGCGTTATTAACGGAGATTACTGCGATAACGAGGAGGCTTCTGCGCTTACCAAGACAGTAAACGCACTTATTGATGAGATATATTCAAAGATATGCTGGGTTTCCCTCACAGATCTTGACTTTGACGGCATGCCTGAGCTGATACATAGTTATTATCACGAAACTGCGGGCATGGGCGATTATATGATAAACGATATCTACACTCTTGACGGCGGCACAGCAAAGTATGTTGATACGATAAACTACGACTATCTCAAAGAGGCCGAATACGACGGAAAACAAGGCTGGATAGTACTTTATCAGGAGGTCGTGTACAACGAA
Source organism: Oscillospiraceae bacterium (assembly GCA_045593225.1). Classification (GTDB taxonomy): domain Bacteria; phylum Bacillota; class Clostridia; order Oscillospirales; family Ruminococcaceae; genus CAG-115. The sequence goes on along the minus strand of JAZNWG010000047.1, from coordinate 3,294 downwards.
GAGGGTTACGTAGATCAATATTCTGAGGACGGTGCGATGTTCTTTGCACTTGAAAACGGCGAGCTGTACAAATACAAGTTCGGTTATTACTGCTGGGTACCCGATGACCAGTTTATCCTAAACGGCGAGTCTGTTGCTGTTACCGAGATTGAGCCTAAGGTTAATGAATTTGACGGCAGAGAGATTTCGCAATTCAGCTGCAACGGTTATGTCGGTGAATATCAGTACGGTGGCTTCTGGGAAGCTCTCCGTGCGGAATACGAACCTTATCTTTTGGATGACACTTATAGTATGCACTATGGTGATTATTGCTACAGCTGGGGACAGGAAAACGCTTATCTATTGAAAAACATGGTCGCAACAGAGCTCACACGCTTATACAACGAGCCTAAGGAGCTTCAGTACCGCGATGAGGCTGCGCATCTCTTTGAGGGTGGTAAGGCTAAGCCTGTAATCTATCTCTATCCCGAGGAAACTACCGAAGTGACGGTAAAGGTTGACTTCCCCTACGGCGGCGAGTTCACCTGCACATATCCCGACTACCGCGACGGCTGGAGCGTCACTGCCGAGCCTGACGGAACGCTGTTTGACGAAGACGGCAATGAGTACTACTGCCTGTACTGGGAGGGCGAGGGCGGCCCGTCCTACGATATGAGTGAGGGTTTCTGCGTTAAGGGCAGAGATACAGCGGATTTCCTGCGCGAAAAGCTGCTGTACATGGGGCTTTCGCCGAGAGAGGCTAATGAATTTATCATCTACTGGCTGCCGCTGATGGAGGATAACAATTACAACATTATCTCGTTCCACACGGACGCTTATGACCTGACCGCGCCGCTTACCGTGTCCCCTGCTCCCGACAGCGTGATACGTGTATTCATGACTTGGTATGCAAGCGACGAGCCGCGCGACATAGAAGCTCAGGAGCTGCCCGCTTTCAAACGCGAGGGCTTCACAGTAGTTGAGTGGGGCGGCTCGCAGTACGGAAAATAATATAGCATATTGACAAATCCTCCGCTTGATTATATAATAAGCTTATGGAACTTAATACCAATCAAACGGAGGTCAATATGAACGTTGGAATTCTCGGTGCAGGCGGTATCGCCCGCAAAATGGCTTATACAGTAAACAACATGGAGGGCGTGACCCTTGCCGCTATCGGCTCGCGTGATCTTTCAAAGGCGCAGGCTTTTGCGGAGGAATTCGCTATACCTAAGGCCTATGGCAGCTATGAGGAGCTTGCAGCTGACAGCTCGCTTGACCTTATTTATGTCGCAACTCCGCATTCGAGGCATTATGAGGACAGCCTGCTATGTCTTGAAAACGGCAGAAATGTACTGTGTGAAAAAGCTTTTACCGCTAATGCAAAGCAGGCTCGCCACCTTATCGAGTACGCTGAAAAGAACGGTCTCTTCATAGGCGAGGCTATATGGACGAGATATCTTCCCATGCGTTTCAAGCTTGACGATTTGATCGCAAGCGGCGTTATCGGCAACATCTCCTATCTCACAGCAAACCTCGGTTACTCGCTTGGACATGTTGAGCGCCTGAACAAGCCTGAGCTTGCGGGCGGTGCGCTTCTTGATCTCGGAGTTTATGCGATAAACTTTGCACTTATGGCGTTCGGAACAGATATTGCCGAGATCAAGTCAGACTGCGTAAAGAACGAATACGGTGTTGACAAGAACAACTCTATCATGATAAAATACAAGGACGGAAAGGTTGCGCTGTTGCACAGCAACATGAATGCAAACACCGACCGCCGCGGTATCATCTACGGTGACAAGGGCAGGATAGAATTTGAGAACACCAACAACTGCGAGGGAATAAAGGTGATACTCGATGACGGTACTGTTACCGACTACGCTACACCGCCACAGATAACAGGCTTTGAGTATGAGGCTGCCGCTTCGCTTAAAGCAGTTTCAGAGCACAGGACTGAGTGCCCCGAAATGCCGCACAGTGAGATAATCCGCGTAATGGAGATAATGGACTCGCTTCGTGCTGAATGGGGGATCATATATCCCTTTGAATAAACAAAAATGCCGTTAAGGAGCTTCCCTAACGGCATTTATTTTTACCACTGCGTGGACAGCCAGCTTGCTCTGCCCTTTACAAACCTTCCAACGTCCTTTGCCGAGTCTATTCGCCAGCTCTCATCGCCAAGATCATTTGCAAGGGTCTGCGCAGTTTTGATCACCTCGTTTACGGTGTCGCTTATAGCAGCTCCGTCGCCGAGCTCGTCCCACTTTTCGCTCAGCATTTCTCTGAACCAATCCGCTTTCATAATAACTGTCAGCCAAACATTGGAGCGTTCATACATATCGTGAACAGGCTCCTGGAATGCGCCTGCATAATATCTGCCATGCGTTTCCTCGCTGTATGCCCAGTTGAAATCCCACGGAGCACAGAATGTCAATCGCTTATACTGGCTGGACTGCGAGAAATCCACAGCCATGAAGAAGCTTCCTGCACCTACATCATAATTATGTACAAGCTCCTGAAGTATCATGGTATTTACTACGGAGTCAAGATCTATTACAGCTTCTACAGCTTCCTTGGGAGTTTTATAAACTCCCTCAGCCGAAACGACATTGTAATCATTATCAAACATCATAGGCTTGTTATTCTCGACAGCCTCATACATTATCCAGAAAACACCGTCAAGATACTTCTTAATGAATTCCAGCTGTTCGTCGGTATTTATATCGCTCTTTATGGAATAATCATCTGCGACAAAAGCCTTTGTTGTTCCAACGTAGTCGGTAAACTCGCGCTCTTCGTAATCGAGCGTGAAGTAAGGCTGCTCCTCCTGCCATGCGTAGTTATCCATTTCAATGAAATAGCCGATGTCCGTCTGAGTCTCACCCTTTTTAGGCTCATACACCTCTACCCTGCCCTCGCAAGCCTGATTCTGTTCACAAAGGAGATAAAGTCCGAGGTACTTGCCGTTCATATAAACATTTACATAGGTGCAATCGGAGCTGTAATATTCGCCGTCAAAGATAGTCTCGGCAAGCGAAAAGCCCATGAAATCAGGAATAAGATTCCACTGTGAGCGCAGCAACACCCAACTCTTGAATTTCTCGCCGTCATGAAGACCCAGCATATTCTGCTTTTTATCAAACTTTATTCTATACGGCTTCTCACTGCCATCGGCGGTAGAGTTTCCACGCACCTTTACGCCGCCCTCGGCAGTAAGGCGATATTCCTCGCCGCAGTTGAATACATCAATAACGGAAGTAACATACTCGTCCTTTGACAGCACGCGCTGATTCTCATAGGTCAGGATATGCA
>JAZNWG010000046.1:0-3187 GCA_045593225.1 Oscillospiraceae bacterium | reverse complement strand
TAAGACCGCTTGGCCTCCGACTTAAGTACGGCGGCGGTATGTTCCTGCTGGTTTATATCATTCTTTCTGTTACATTCGGCTTTGCTCTGCTTGTAACGGAGATAGCGCTTGGCCGTAAAACAGGCAAGAGCGTAATCGGCGCATACAGTACAGCATGTTCTAAATTCAAACCGCTTGGCTGGCTCGCGGCGCTGGTGCCTGTAATAATCTTCCCTTACTACTGTGTTATCGGCGGTTGGGTGTTCAAGTATCTTACAATGTATGTTACTGGCGGTTCAGCACAGCTTGCAACCGATGGATTCTTTGATGGATATATTGCCACAGTCGGTGAGCCCATGCTTTTCCTGGCGATATACATGGGTCTGACTGCGATCGTTGTAATGCTTGGTGTTGAGAAGGGTGTTGAAAAGTTCAGCAAGATCCTCATGCCTGTGCTTGTCATGATTTCTCTTGGTATAGCTATTTATGCACTTACTCTTGAAGGCGCGATGGACGGCTTTATGTATTACATTACTCCTAATATTGAGGATTTTTCAGTAATGACTGTTGTTGCTGCAATGGGTCAGCTGTTCTATTCCATGTCAATTGCAATGGGTATAATGGTTACTTACGGTTCCTACATGAGAAAGACTGATAGTATTGAGACCTCTGTGCACTATATCGAGGTGTTTGATACGGGTGTAGCTTTCCTTGCGGGTATGATGATAATTCCGTCTGTATTTGCTTTCTCGAATGGTGATCCTGCTGCTCTCGGTAAGGGTCCTGGTCTGATGTTTGTTACTCTCCCTAAGGTCTTTGAGGGTATACCGGGAGGCTTTGGCTGGATAATCGGAATAATATTCTTCCTGCTTGTAAGCCTTGCTGCACTGACGTCTTCAATTTCACTTATGGAAACAATAGTATCCATTATTGTAGAGAAGTTCAAGCTCAAGCGTGTATATGCTTGTCTTGTTGTTATTGGTTTTTCGTTTGTACTTGGTCTGCTTTCTGTATTCGGCTCCAGTATCTGGGCTGAAGTCAAGATATTCGGAATGCAATTCCTTGATTTCTTCGATTTCACAAGCAACAATATAATCATGCCGATCGTTGCACTGTTTACCTGTATCCTCATTGGTTATGTTGTTAAGACGAAATACATCGAGGATGAGGTCGAGCAGGGTACTAAGTTCCGTCTGAAGAAGCTCTATCGTGTAATGGTAAAGTTTGTTTGCCCTGTATTTATGCTGGTGATTCTCTTCTCGTCGATATTTATGTCAATCTAAAGCAATCCGCTGTACTGAAAAGTGCAGCGGATTTTTTGTTTTTAAAAAACAGCAATGTTTTGTATAAAACTTACAAAAAGCATTGACTAAATCGCTCATTTGTGGTATAGTATATAATGTATAACAGTATGATGGATAGGTATGTTTTATGAACAAAGGAAAGATAATAGTTCTTGAGGGATTGGACGGCTGCGGCAAGTCCACTCAGCTTGAGCTAATAGTTAAAGTGCTTGCAGAGCGTGGCTTAACGGTACGCCTTGTCAGTTTCCCGAATTATGAAAGCCACAGCGGTAAGATAATTAAGGATTACCTCGGTGGTAAGATCCCGTGCGAGGGTAAAGTAGGTGCTTATTCAGCTAGTAGCTTTTATGCTGCTGATCGCTATATCAGCTTTAATACTGATTGGAAGCAGTATTATGATAACGGTGAGATAATCGTATGTGGAAGATACACCACCTCGAATGCGATCTATCAGATGACAAAGCTTTCGGAGAATGAACGCGATGAGTTCCTTTCATGGCTCTGGGATTATGAGTATGAAAAGCTTGGGCTGCCAAAGCCCGATAAGGTGCTGTATCTCGATATGCCAATTGAGGTGTCACAGAAGCTGCTTTCCGCACGATACAACGGTGATGAGACTAAAAAAGACATACACGAGCGCAACCTTGACTTTATGAGAAACTGCCACAATAGTGCACTCTATACGGCAGAAAAATGCGGCTGGGATATGATAAGCTGCTCAGACGGTAATGAGCCATTCTCTATTGAACATATCCATAAGCAGATCCTTGAGAGCATAAAGGAGCTTTTATAATGTCTGAACTGGTTTTCAGAGGAATTGAAATTACAGATAAGCCTTGGATCGACGAGGCTTTAAAGAAGTCGCAGTTTCGTGGCTGTGAGTATACATTTGGTAACAACTTCGTCTGGCGCAGAATATATAGGGTAGAGATAGCGAAGCTGGATGATTATTATTTTGTTCGCTGGGGCATGGACGACGGCACTTACAAGTTCTCATTCCCGACTGGCGGCTGTGATGTAAGAACAGGTGTTGATCTTTTAAAGGAATATTGCAGTTCACATAACATTCCTTTGCGTATCTATGCAAACCGTGCTGTAACAGAGGAGATACTCAGGCTTTATCCCGATGCGGTTGCTTCATACAATCGTGATGGCAGCGATTATGTTTACCTTGCTGAAGATCTTGCCGAGCTTAAGGGAAAGAAATACCACTCAAAGCGTAATCATCTCAATCGTTTCTATGAAAATGACTGGAGCTTCGAGCCTATAACTCCTGAAAATATGTCTGAGTGCATTGCTATGAATGAGATATGGTGCAGTGAAAATATCTGCGAATTCGGCTGTGATGACAATGACAGTCGCAGCAAAGAGGACGAAAGCTGTATAGTTCGCTGTAGCTTCAAGTATTATGACAAGCTCGGCTATAAGGGTGGTCTTATACGCGTGAACGGCGAGGCACAGGCTTTCTGCTTCGGAGAAGAGGCAGCTGATGATACTTTTGTCGTGCACGTTGAGAAGGCTCTTCGTAATTATCAGGGTGCTTACACTGCTATAAACCGTGAGTTTGTAAGATCGCTTTGCGGACGCTACAAGTATATAAACAGGGAAGAGGATACAGGAGCAGAAAACCTGCGTAAAGCAAAGCTATCCTATTATCCTGTTTTTTTAGAAGACAAATTTGATATAACATTCGGAGGTTAATATGATCTACGTTTTTCTTGCTGACGGGTTTGAAGAAATAGAGGGTCTTGCGCCCGTAGATATACTGCGCAGAGCAGAAAAGGACGTTGTAACGGTGGGTATCGGAAGCGATGCTGTCAGAGCCTCTCATGGTGTTACCGTGCTTTGTGATATCACTGAAATGCAGGTCCAGCTTGATCCGGTCTACCGGAACCTCTTTCAGC
>JAZNWG010000045.1:0-2855 GCA_045593225.1 Oscillospiraceae bacterium | reverse complement strand
TACCATCTGTGCCATCTGCCATGTGACAGGATTTTTTGCAGACATTTCTGTGCGGTAGCCGAGTCCGCCGTACGGCGATGGCCGCTTCCATATCATAAGGCCCGTGATTAAAAAAACAACAGGCAACACAAGTGAATATATCACATAAATAAGATTCTCCATAGCTTAGTCCTCGTCTTTTCTGCCGTGCTTTTTGCGGTATTTCACACATTCCGTCAAAAGGTACTCTATCTGTCCGTTGACCGAGCGGAAATCGTCCTCCGCCCAGCGCATGAGTTCATCGTACAGCTTTGCGGAAAGGCGCAGCGGCACCTGCTTTTTGCTGTTCTTTTCCTTTTCGTCAGCCACGCTGCGCACCTCCTTTCAAAATGGGTCTCATCAATAGATGCTTCCGCTGTTGACTATCGGCTGAGCGTCCTTGTTGCCGCAGAGGACTACAAGCAGATTGGATACCATCTGAGCCTTGCGCTCCTCGTCAAGCTCGCAAACATTGCTCTCGGACAGCTTGTTCAGCGCCATTTCGACCATGCCTACAGCGCCGTCAACGATCTTCTGTCTTGCTTCGATTATTGCGGTAGCCTGCTGGCGCTGAAGCATCGCAGCAGCGATCTCGGGAGCGTACGCAAGATGAGTGATACGAGCCTCGATTATCTCGAGACCTGCGTTTTCAACGCGCTGCTGGAGCTGCTCGCGGAGAAGCTCACATACCTCCTGTGCGGAACCACGCAGAGTCTTTTCGTCGGTGTCTGTGGAGTCGTAGGGGTAGCAGCGGACTACATCGCGCAGTGTGGAGTCTGCCTGAATGGACAGGTAGTCCTTGTAGTTGTCAACATTGAAAACCGCCTTTGCAGTGTTTACAACGCGCCAGATGACAACTATACCAACTTCGATGGGGTTGCCCATCTGATCGTTTATCTTTTGTTTGTGGTTGTCGTGGGTAAGCGCCTTCAGCGATATCTTGCTCTTTGGCATCTTTATGGAGGTACCGCTTGTGGTGAGTGAAACAGAAGCGTCGCCGTCCTGCGGATTTACCGAAACGCTGAACGGGTTTACAAAGAAGAAGCCTTCCTTCTTGAGAGTGCCTGTGTACTTACCGAAAACAGTCAGCACCATAGCTTCGTTGGGCTTTATTATACGAAGGCCCATGAAAGGTATCCAGCCTATGCACAGCCATGCTATGCCTGCTATCAGCATTGCTGCTCCTGCGGTGCCGTCAACAGCTGTCTCAAGTTCTATGCCGCCCATTATCGTCAGTGCCAGTGCGCCGATATACAGTGCCAGTGTCAGGAAAAACATAAGCCAGCCGCTTGCTGCGTGAAGCTCGCGTTCTTCATATTCGTGTCTGATCTTGTTGTCGTTCATAATAATGCCTCCCATTTTTAAATTGATATCAAATTGATATCATGATTATATCTTAGCACAGGTCTTGGATCTTGTCAAGAGGTATTGGGAAATTTCCGATAAAATTTTCCCCTTTAACTTACGGTAAATAAAATACGCATAAAATAACATAAATTGCCTTTTTCCCCTTGCATTTTTGTAGAAAATGGTGTATAATATTTAATGGTATTATGCCTTTCGTAGTGAAAAACGCACGAAAGACCGCCCGCGGCACATCTGCTGCCGTGAAATCTGCTATGAGGTGACTTCAATGAAAGCTGATCTCCATTGCCATACCACTATATCCGACGGCTCGCTCGGTATCTCCGATATCATAAGACAGGCGGACAGGGACGATGTGCGTTATCTCGCTATCACAGACCATGACAGTCTCGCGTCCTCTTCAAGGGCGGCTGTACTGGGAAAGAGATACAATGTTAATGTTATTCCTGCTGTTGAGTTCTCCGCATTTGACGGAGCGAGAGGCAGAAAGGTACATATCCTCTGCTACATGCCGCAGAAACCCGACAGACTGGAGGGTCTGTGTCTGCGCACCTCCGAGGGACGAATGAATCTCGGCAAGCGTATGGCTATGAAGGTGCTTGAAAAGTACCCTATCACACTGGAGAGCATACTGCGCTATTCCGCAGGCAGCAAGGCGATCTACAAGTGCCACATCATGCACGCGCTGATGGATTACGGCTACACCACCGAGCTTTACGGCGAGGTTTATGATGAGATCTTCGACAGAGAGCGCGGTATCTGCAGCGAGGAGGTAAAGAGCGAGGCTGATTTCTATCCCGATGTTCACTTCGTTACTACTCTTATCCGTGCAAGCGGCGGTATCTCGGTAATGGCGCACCCCAAGGTATACGACAGCCTTGATCTGCTGAAGGAGCTTGCAAATTCGGGCGAGCTTGATGGTGTTGAGATATGGCATACCAGTGCAAACGAAGACTATAAAAAGCAGCTTATGGAGGTCGCTGAGGCTCATAGCCTTATCACGACAGGCGGTTCGGACTTCCACGGCTTCTACAACCACTATGCGATACAGATAGGCTCAAACCTTACTCCCGAGGAGTCGCTGAACAGAATTTTAAATCACAAAGGAAAAGCGTAAAATACATATAAAGACATAAAAGGACAGAAGAAGGAACAAAAATGGACATCAAACAGCAGGCTTTGGAAAAGCATTATGAATGGCAGGGCAAGCTTGAGGTGGTCTCCCGCGCAAAGATAGAAACGCGCGAGGACCTGTCGCTTGCGTACACCCCGGGTGTTGCGCAGCCCTGTCTTGAAATAGCAAGGGATCCCGAGCTTTCCTACAAGCTCACGCGCAGGAATAATCTTGTTGCGGTCATCACTGACGGTACTGCAGTGCTTGGGCTTGGCGATATCGGCGGACTTGCGGGAATGCCTGTAATGGAGGGCAAATGCTGCCTTTTCAAGGAGTTCGCGGACGTTGACGCATTCCC
>JAZNWG010000044.1:0-10017 GCA_045593225.1 Oscillospiraceae bacterium | reverse complement strand
GCCGCCGCCGCGGAAATAGCCGAGGTTTGCGCAGGGCCATGTTGTAGCCTTGAGGCAGGCGTCGATATCCTTGTCCGTCATATCCCACCAGGCCTTCATGATGCTCTCGCCGTTCTCGTCCTTTACCGCGCCTGTGCCGTCAAGTGCAGCCGCGCCGCTGTTGATGAGGTGGATAAAGCCGTTTGCAGCCTTGCCCTCGGGCTTCCAGCCTGTAACGCGCTCAACCGCATCGGGAGACCAGTATGTACGAACATCAGCAAATACAGCAGCCTTACCTGTCAGCTGGTGCAGAAGTAGCAGTGTTACGCCGTTAAGTCCGTCGTTTTCAGTAGCGAAAGGAATAGGCTCGCGAGCGCCGTTCCAGTCAAATGTGGAGTTCAGAATAGCCTCTGTAAAATCAGCGTTTGGCATGAAGTCTGTCCAGTTTCTCTGACCCTGGAAGCCACCGCAGATAGCGTTTCTGCCCTTAGCCTCTTCCAGCCAGCCCATCTCTGCAAGCTTCTTGTTGCCGTGCAGGATATCTCTGATAATGCAGGTCATCTTTGCAATAAACTCCCAGTTCTCTTCCTTTTCCTTCTCAGAAAGAACAGGACGCATATATGTCATGCCGGGAGTGGGGTTGATGTCAACGCCCTCAGGGCACTTCTCCTTGATCCATGCAAGAGCCTTCTTGTACTCAGCCTCATCATAAATACCGAGCTTCTCGCGGCGGATTATCTCCGACATATCTACCCACTCGGGGTGGATTCCGAGGTAGCTGCGGAAGAAGTCCTCATTGCAGTAGGAGCCTGCGATACCCATAGAAACTGCGCCGATGTTTACATAGCTCTTGTTCTTCATAGCGCCGACTGCAACTGCGCAGCGTGCAAAGCGGAGTATCTTCTCCTCAACGTCTGCGGGGATCTCCTTGTCGGTAGCGTCCTTTACATCGTGACCGTAGATGGAGAAGCAGGGCATGCCGATCTGTGCATAAGCAGAGTTTGCCGCTGCAAGGAATACCGCACCGGGACGCTCTGTACCGTTGAAGCCCCAGATACCCTTGATAGTATTGGGATTTTCATCTATTACCTGTGTAACGTAGCACCAGCAGGGTGTTACAGTGAGAGTAGCAACAACGTTCTCTGTCGCGAACTTATCAGCGCAGGCAGCGCTTTCAGCAATGCCACCAATGGTGGAGTCTGCGATAACACACTCAACAGGCTCGCCGCTTGCATGGCGCACCTTGGAGGAGATAAGCTCAGCCGCAGCCTTAGCCATATTCATGGTCTGCTCTTCGAGACCCTCACGGATGCTGAACTGTCTGCCGTCGATAACAGGACGAATACCGATCTTTGGTAACATAATACAATACTTCCTTTCGTTTTTGGATTCACGCCGACAGCAGCACAGGGTCATCTGCGCTCTGATAAAACGTTTTCACGAATCCTAAAATAATTATATCAAACATTTTTTAGAAAATCAATAGAATTTTTACATTAAACAAAAAAATCCCCCGCAAAGTCTGCGGGGGATCTTGATTTATCTGCTGAATCTCATAACCATATCCTCGTCCTCAAGAAGGAGGAATGCGCCGTCTGTTCTGAACTCGCTTACATATTCGCCATAATCCGTAATCTCAGTTACGATGACCTTGTCGCCCTCAACGACCCATATGCCGGTAGTGGAATCGCCGAGATAAGTCATCGTCATGCTGCCGTCACGGTTGAGCTCCATGCTGTAATCAGTGAGCCCAAGATCCTCAGCGGTATAGGTGAAGCCGTACATGTCGCACTCGTAAAAGGTCCATGTACCAACCCACGCAACGTTTACGCTACCCGTCTGAGGCTTGTTCTTGCCTTCCTCTATCTCCTTGTCAGCCTTTCTTTCAAGACCGTTCCAGGTGATCCTGTAGCCCTCGTAAAGGCTCTGATAGCTCTGGAAATCAACAAGAGTCATTTCATCTGCATAGTAAAGCTCATCGTACATATCTTCAAGATCGCTGTAAAGGTCGCCCATCTCATCAGCAAGATCGTCAGAGATATACTCCTCGCCCTCTTCATACTTGTCCATGATCTCGAACATCAGATTGTATGCTTCGCCGCCGAGCTCCTGGATATCACCGTAAGATGCCATAGGAGTGAGTGATTCCTCAAGGCTTGCCGCAAGGCTGTCAAGCTCAGGAACCAACGCCTGTGCGATCGCGGAGCTGCTGCCCTCGCAAGCTGCCTTTACCTCGTTTATCATACCCAGCAGATATTCGCCTGCAGCAGTTATCTGATCCTCTGTCATAGCGTTGGGATCGCCGCAGTCATATGCATCAGAAGGAATAGTGAGCAGCTCTGTATCGTTATGAGCAGTAGAAGTGAGAGTCAGTGCAATGCTTCCGTACTCTGCCATCTCAACCCTGAATGCATTCTTAAGAGTATCGCCCTCTACCTTATCCTCAATATGGATCCTGAACGCGCTGTTCTCGGGACCGCTTGCAGAAGTGCCTGCAAGATAGATATCATATGTGCCTACAGGAACCTCAGTGTTGAAGAACTTCTCATTCTTCACGCCTGTGTAATCAATATTGATGCCTGTGGAAGCATACATGCTTTCGCCGGATGTATCCATCATACTCATGCCCATTGTAAGGAGATTGGACTCAAGTCTGATAGTACCGTCTGTGTCATTCTTTGCGTCAACAGTGAGGCTGAGCATCTCCATACCCATTGTTGTAACAGCAAAGCCGCAGTCGTCGCCGTTCATGATATACTTCACGCCAAAGCCGCCCTGCTCAGGTACAGTTACGTTGTAAGCGCCGCCAAGAACATCACCGTTGAAGTTTACCAGAGTCTTGACAGTAAGACCGAAAGGCACGCTGGACTTTACTTCGTCGGCAGCATTGATAAGCTCATTCTTGTAATCAACAGCAGAAAGCTCCATTCCGCTTTCCTCTGCCATTTCAATGATCTTATCTGTAAAATACTGATCCTCCGCGATATATGTAAGCATCTCAGCCATCATCTCACCGAGTGCTGCCTGTGTCAGATTAACAGTGATAAGTCTGCCGGAGACTTTTAATGTAGCATTCTCGGAAGTGCCGCCAATGAAAACATCACCATTTTCAATAGTAGTCTGAGCCTTTTCATAGTGCTTGAGATAGATATCAACGATAGCCTGTGTCAGACGCTCTACCTCTGCAGGATCGATGTCGATCTCGACCTCTTCACTCTCGGTCACTGTGCCTGTAGCAGTGTCCAACCTCATCTTGATGCACTTGTCGCTGCCGAAGGGGAACATCACTGCAACATTGCCGTCAGCATATACGATACCCTTTGCATTTACAGTGAAGCCTGCACCGTCCCTGATCTCAATAATACCACCGATAGCGTCTTCAGATGTAGCGTAGGTCATGGTAAACTCGGAATCATTGATATAGTCAATGATATCCAGTATTTCGTCATCGTCAAGATCAAGCGCGGAAAGAGCGGAATCAGAAAGATCGATATCCGCATCAAGATTTACTTTAACAGCGTTAACGCCATAAGTCTCCATGAAAGCAGCATAGTATTGGGATACCATTTCCTTGATATCGCCTGCTCCAAGAGAAGTGTAAAACTCAGCTGAAGAGCTGCCGACATTAGTACTTACCAGCATATTCTTTATGATCGCATCAGTAAAAGCATCCGATTTCTTTGTAACATTATCTAATGCCTGGCTCTCCATTACAACTTCAGTTCTGCTGCGCTCTACCTTTGCAGCATAGCCCTGGTTGCCCATAAACATGGGGTGGAAAAACTCTCTGAAGAACAGAGCATAAAGAACGCCTGCAACGATAAGCAGTGCGCCGAGTGTTATCAGAACGATCTTCAGCGCCTTTTTGCCGCCCTTCTTAGCGGGCTTTGCAACTACGGCCGAAGCTTCGCTCATCTCAAAAGCGGGAAGCTCGGAAGGGCCATCGCTGCTTACCTTGCCAAAATCAGGCTGAACATCAGTCGCGCCTGCGCCAAACGCAGCAGGAGCCGCTGTCTGTGCAGCTACGACGTTACCGAAGCCTGTGGGTGCGGCAGTATTTACAGGTGTAGGTACTGCTGTGGGAGCAGGCACATCATTTACAGGTGTGGGAACCGAAGCAGGAGCCTCGTTTACAGGTGCAGGTGCTGCACTGACAGGAGCTGCTGCCATAACAGGAACAGGCTCTTCAGCCGCTGCAGGTGCGCCTACCGCTGTACCGCATACTGCGCAGAATTTTGTATTTGCTTCAAGAGCACTGCCACAGCCGGAGCAGAACATAGGAGCTGCCGCCGCAGGTGCTGCTTCTTCAAGCTTTGCGCCGCAAGCCGCGCAGAACTTTGAAGCTTCGGAATTCTCCGAATTACAGATCTTACATATCATATACTTCTTCCTTTCTCAAATGTACTCTCTGCGGCACTCTGTTTTCTTTCTTCTTTGCCGACTACATAAGTACACATTATAATTGTATTACTAATCACTCACATTGTCAACCTTTCATCTGCCGAAAAAACAACAGCGTTTTCGGAAATATTGCACAATTATCACCAAAAGTTATTGCTACGGAAAAGGAATAATTCGCCGCAATATCATCAAACTATTACAGTAATTTCTGCGAAAGGATCTGATATATATTATGAAAAAAGCCGCAGTGCTGTTGGGCTCCGCTGTGCTCTGTGCGGGAATATGTGCTGTTCCCGAGGCTGCAATAAATGCCATGCCTGTAGCGTCTGTTACTTCTCCAAAGACTGTCAGCTATGCAAAAACACTTCAAAGCAACGGGGCAATGTCCTACATCGGTCAATCTGATGTCACCTCTGCCCTGCCGCTGGTCATAAAGCAGTTTCGGGTTGCGCAAGGTGATACTGTTTCGGTCGGCGATGTTATAGCTACTGTAGATGAAGATGCAACACGCTCACTCATTGAAAGCATGGGTCAGATGAGTTCACTTGCCATTCCTGCCGCAAATCTGTCCACCGCCGTCAGCCTTATCCCACATGAGATATCCTCAGACTACTCGGGAAGAGTCGTATCTGTTGCAGGCAGCGGCACTGCCATTCAGGCAGGAAACAGCATATGCTCTATCGCAGGAACCGAAGCACTTGTTCTGACCGCACCTGTGAGCGAGCTATACATCTCTGATATTCAGATCGGACAGGCAGTAAGCTTCACCCTTGCCGCATATCCGGACGAAAGCTTTACAGGAACTATATCAGCGATCGCAGATGCCGCACGCAGCCGTTACAGCGGCTCGGTGCTTGAAACAGTCATAGATGTCACGATATCGCCCGATACATTTGATCCGCGCATGAAAGCAGGTCTTACCGCTGACGTCTGCTTTACGCTGGCACAGCCTAAAAACATCTGCGTACTCTCATATGATGCCATCGGGCAGGACGAGGGCGGCGAATATGTCTATGTTTACGAAAATGACAAAGCGATAAAGCGCAAGATATTTACAGGAGCAGAGTTTTCCGACGGTGCGGAGATAATCAAGGGAGTGACTGCAGAGGAGCTTGTATTCATTTCTCCTGGCAGCATAGCCGAAAACAGCTATATCAGATTGGAGTGAAAATGAAGCTTATTGGTTCGATAAAAAATATCCTTCGCTGTCGCGCGAGGTCGCTTCTCACAATGGCGGGCATTGCGATCGGTGTTTTCTCGGTGGTACTGATATCCACGGTCGGCTCGGTCGGAACGCAGCAGGTAAGCTCAACGTTGATCTCGATGGGTGTCGATACCCTGCTTGTTCAATCCTCAGGCAAGAGCATAAGTGTAGCACTTACTGACGACAGCATACTGACCACGCGACGTGTTGACGGGGTGGCTGATGTGATGCCGCTTATGGCTTCTGTAACGGAAGCAAAGATGATAGGCAGGCGACTGGACACTTACGTCTGGGGAGTGGATAAGTCCGCGGACAAGCTTATTTCCCTCAGCGCTAAGCACGGGCGGCTGGTTGCAGCAGCGGATACAGCCTCTTATGCAAAGGTATGCGTTATCGACGAGGCTTTTGCGCTCTCCGTATACGGCAGAAGCAATATCGTCGGCAAAAGCATAAGCATATTTCTCGGCGGAAGATATCATGAGTTCGAGATAATCGGCATAGCAAGCACGGGCCTCAGTGGACTGCAGTCGGCGCTCTCCAACATAATGCCGAATTTCATGTATATCCCGATCACCACCATGCAGCAGCTTTGCGGCCGCAGCACCTATGACAAGCTTGCAGTGAAGCTGTCGGAAAGCGCAGATTCCGATACGATAGTAGACAATATAAAATCCGCTCTCGATAATGCAAACGCCTGCACCGACGGATTTATCGTGAATAATCTGCTCTCGCAGAAAAAGCAGCTTGACGATATCATGGGGATAGTCACCACCTCTCTGTCGCTGGTTGCAGGAATCTCTCTTGTGGTTTCGGGGATTTCGGTCATGACCACCATGATGATGAGCGTAAACGAGCGCACTCACGAAATTGGCATAAAAAAGTCCATCGGCGCGAAAAACTCCGATATTTGCATGGAGTTTCTCACCGAAAGCGTTCTACTGACGCTGATGGGAAGCGCTATTGGGATAGCGGCAGGTCTGCTGCTTTCTTTTGTGGGCTGCTTGCTGCTGTCCGTGCCGTTTTCGGTGAGCTGGGGCTCACTTTTCATCTCCGCAGCAGCCGCAGGGCTTATAGGTGCGATATTCGGAGCGTATCCCGCGTACAAGGCGGCAACGCTGAAGCCTGTTGAGGCTCTGAGAATGTAACAAAGGGCGAGGATATCCTCGCCCTTTGTTCAGAGTAAAATTTTCAACAATTCAACATGAAAAACCGCCGTTAATCTTTAAATTAAAAGTCCAGCTGCTCTCCCCCACCGAGATACATAAGTCTATCTCCAAGAGTTTCGTCCATTACATCAAATCCGCGGAAGCCTGTGCAATGACATGCGTATATCTTCTCCGCACCGCTTAGCTTCATTCCCCTTGCCTGCGCCGTTACAAATTCGGCTGAGCAGCCAAGGGTCTTTGGATTACTACCCGTAAAATGAAAACCGCCTATTACAGCAAGTATAGGAATGCCATTCCAGCGCTCCTTAACTGTCTCCAGCATATTTATCGCGCCGCAATGGAAGCAGCCGCCTATCAGGATAAGTCCGTCAGCCTTGCGCTTTTTCGGGAATATCACAGCAAAGCTCTCGTCGCTGTGATCAAACGGTACATTCTTCTTTCCGTCTGCAATAAGATAGCTGTTATCGGGGTTTATACTCTTTTCCTCAAAATTCTCACAGGACGCGAGATAAAAGCCCTCCGCAACCTCAGAAAAGCTGTTGAACAGCACAAGATTATCCGCGTATTTCTTGAAAAAGCCCTTGCCCATACCTGCAGGAGCCTTGAAAAGTCCGTTCTTGCGGAACACCTCATTCTGTGCACCTGCACGAAGGTATATCTTAGCGTCGGGATTGAGCCTCATCACTGCTTCAATGCCACCGATATGCGCATGGTGATTATGGGTGATCACAACCGCGTCTATCTCGTCAATGGGCAGACGCATGCGCTTTGCGTTATCCACTGCCTTGCCTGTAAGTCCTGTATCAATAAGATAATTCTTACCGCCAAACTCCACAAAAAGCGACAATCCGTCTTCATAGAACAGCTTTTCATCTACTGCTGTATTTTCTATAAGACATACTATCTTCATAGCTTCCCTCCTTGCCTTATCAATATTAAAAAATACCGTGCCGCAATCAGCAGCACGGCATTTATCTTATTTTGAATTGCTCTGCACAAACTTTTTAATAGCTTCAAAGCTCTCCGAGCTTAAACAATGCTCAATATGGCAAGCGTCCTCGGTAGCGATCTCCTCGGGTACACCAAGCGAAATGAGCCAGTTCGTAAACAGCACGTGTCGCTCATAAACCTTTTCAGCTATCTCTCTGCCCTTTTCGGTTAGGGTAATATATCCGCCCTTGTCAACAGTGATACATTCGCGCTCGCGCAGGTTCTTCATAGCAACGCTGACGCTTGGCTTCGAATAGTCAAGCTCCGCCGCAATGTCGATAGAGCGCACCTCGCCGTTTCTGTTGTGAAGCACCAATATAGTTTCCAGGTAATCTTCGCCTGATTCCAGAATCCTGTCTTTCATCTCTGACCGCCTTTCCGCTGTTTCTTGCTAATATAATACCATATTCCAAGAATTTCGTCAAGTATCACTCAACCGATTTCAGTGATTCGACCATGCTTATCTTCTTCAGCACTCTCGTCATGATGAGGTTTACAAACAGCGAGAAAATAACGGTTATGATAAAGGAATAAATGAATGTCGTAGGGTGGATATTCCTGCCGAACATTACCTCGTCTATCTCCGCCGTCTGAACAACAAATTGCAGCAGCACGATTCCGAGCAGAAGACCTGCTGCGCTTCCCATTACGGAAAGTATAATATTCTCTCGGAATGTATATGCCGAGACTTCTCTGTCATAGAATCCAAGCACCTTCAGCGTCGCTATCTCGCGTATACGCTCTGTAATATTCACGTTCGTAAGATTATACAGCACGACAAATGCCAGTGCGCCCGCTGATACGATCAGCACTATGATAACCAGATCTATCATACCCAGCATATCGCTGAAGGAGCTGGACGATTTGGAGTTAAGGATAACGCTCAGTACACCATCGCACTCCATTATTCGCTCCGAGAACTCCTCTGCCACTGTCTCGTCGTCCGACATTCCGTTGGTGAAATATATCATGTTGTATTCGGGATGCGCTCCGAAAAGCTCGCAGTACATATCCTCTGTCATATAGAGGTAATGGCTTGCATAATGCTCGGTGATTCCGCTGATCTTTATCGTGCGTGTTTCCTTGTCGTTTATCTTCACGCCGATCTCATCACCCTCGGACGCTCCAAGCAGCGTTGCGAGCTTCTCTGTGATTATTGCGCCATCGGACAGCGAGAGTTTGTCCTTGGTGGACCGCTCATGGAAATCGATCATACCCTCGAATATAGCACTATCCTCAGCTACCGTTACATAAGCCTGTACATTTGTACCGTCAAAAGAGGTAGTGTACTGCTTGATGAGCGCGGGGGTATAAACTGTTTCCTGCTCATATTCCAACAACTCATCATATAGTGCCTGCTGATCCTCGGCAGAGAAATCGTCCTCCACCGCAATATAGCCGCTATACTGGTATATCTCGCCGTATTGCAGATTTATAATATCCGATACTGAATCCTTAAGACCAAAACCTGCCATCATAAGCGCTGTACAGCCTGCAATTCCGACAACGGTCATGAACATTCTGCGCTTGTATCGGAACAGATTTCGTCCCGATACCTTCGCAAAAAAGCCCATTCTGTTCCAGATGAAGCCTATACGCTCCAGCAGTACGCGCTTGCCTGCCTTGGGAGCCTTGGGTCGCATGAGCGCTGCGGGAGTTTCCGCCAGCACCTTCTTGCAGCTGAAGAATACCGTCAGTGCAATGGCAATTATCATTGAGCCTGCCGATATTATTATGTTATCAACAGTAAACACACAGTATACTTCTGTGATAATATACATAATGGAATATGCATACATGATGACATTTGGGAATAAAACCATACCGCCGAACGCTCCGATAAGACTTCCCAGCACCGCCGCTATCAGCGCATAGCTCATATAATGAGCCATGATACGGCTGTTGGAATAGCCGAGTGCCTTCAGCGTTCCGACATGAGTTCTGTTCTCCTCTACCATTCTTGACATTGTGGTTAGGCACACAAGCGCCGCAACCAGCAGGAAGAATATCGGGAATATCATCGCGATCTGATCTATACGCTCCGCGTTGCTTGCATATTCGGTGTATCCCGAATTGTCATCGCGGTTGAACACATACCACTTAGCATCGCCTGCGTCAGCTATCTCCTGCTTCGCATCTGCGATATCCTTTTCCGCGTCAGCTATCTCGGTATTGAAGGTCTGAAGCCCTTCCTCGTATTCCTTCTTACCGTCGGCAAGCTTTATTTTAGCATCTTCAAGCTCAGCAAGGCCTTCCTCGTACTGCTTTACACCGTCC
>JAZNWG010000043.1:0-2075 GCA_045593225.1 Oscillospiraceae bacterium | reverse complement strand
ACAAACACACATGAAGCTATTATAAGCAAAGAAGATTTCAATGCTGTCCAGAAATTAATCTCTGATAAGGCTATGCTACCGGAGGCAAAGGTAAGAATCGAGTCGCCGTTAAAAAGAAAAATTATATGTGGCAAATGCGGTTCGGCATTCGGGAGGAGGCAGAGAAAAGATAAAACATTCTGGACTTGCAGAACACATAATCAGATGTCTAATGAAAAATGCGATGCAAAGCCTATTGTTGAAATAGAAATTCATAATGCATTTATCAGAATGTTTAATAAACTTACAGCTCATTATTCAGTAATTATTACTCCCCTGCTCTGCCAAATTCAAAAGCTGTCGAACATCAGCGAGCTTGCCAATACACAGGTTGCAGAAATCCGTAAGGAGATAGCCGAGCAAAAGGCACAATGCCACCTGCTCTCGCAGCTAAATGCACAAGGCGTCCTTGACTCGGTGTACTTCACCTCACGCTCACAGGAGCTTGACCGAAGCCTTGTGCAACTCCACAAACAGCTACACGCAATATTAAACAGCGATGAGGACGAGGAAAGACTCACCAAAATTAAGCGGCTCATAGCCATATTCGAAAGCTCCGAGCAGATAACTGAATTTGATGAGGAAAAATTCAGCAGTATAGTGGAACGGATAATCGCCCTCTCCGAAAAGGAAATACGGTTCGAGCTTATAGGCGGCATAGCCTTCAACGAGCCTATACAAATGAAAGGACGATGATACAATGCTGAAAAACAGGAACATACCCTTCGGTTACTGCATAACAAACGGCGAATATGCTGTGAATGATATCGAAGCAGATGCAATACGGCAGATATTCGCACGATACATAGGCGGTGACTCGCTGAAAACCATAGTAGCACAGATGACAGTACCATACAACGCCTGCAAACCCGTGTGGAACAAGAATATGGTAAGCAGAGTGCTTGAAAACCGCAGATACCTCGGCGAGAATGGTTATCCCGCCATAATCTCACAAGAGAACTTCGATACCGCCAATCAGATAAAGGCTACCCGATACATAAAGGGCGAAAGAAAAGAATCCACGCCCCGAACAGAACAAATACCTATCCGCACCATATACGAGCCAACCGAGGAGATTCAGAGAAAAACCAACGAGATCTCTCGAATGCTTTATACGCCCGATGCGGATAAGGAAGATATAATACAACAGATATTCAGATGTGCGGAAATAAAATATGCCGCATTAAAGCCGATATACGAAGGAGGTGATACGAATGCTTGAAGCTGCAATGCAGAGGTCGGTAGTAATAATACCTGCGAAAACCAAAGAATCCTTGCAGACAACAGCAAAGCTGAAGGTGGCGGCATACTGCCGAGTGTCCACCGACCAGGAGGAGCAGGAATCCAGCTACGAGGCGCAGATAAGCTATTACACAGAAAAGATAGGCAACAATCCTGACTGGACAATGGTGAAGATTTTTGCTGACGATGGTATAACAGGTACGCAGGACAAAAAGCGTGATCAGTTCATAGAGATGATACGCTTATGCCGAAAAAGGAAAATTGACCTTATACTCACAAAATCCATATCCCGATTTGCACGAAATACGGTAGACACGCTGAAATATGTAAGAGAGCTTAAAGCCATAGGAATCGGAATCATCTTCGAAAAGGAAAACATAAACACACTCGAAATAGAAACCGAAATGATACTGACGATTATGAGCTGCTTCGCACAGGCAGAATCCGAGTCCATCAGCAAGAATGTGGCATGGGGAATCCGTCAGAGCTTCCGTGAGGGCAAAGTGCCGATGCACTACAATACAATGCTCGGCTATCGCAAGGGCGCAGACGGCAAGCCCGAGATAGTCACCGAGGAGGCAGAGATCGTCAAGGAGATATATCACAGCTATCTCACAGGAATGAGCCTGCAGCAGATTGCAGACTCCCTAAATGCTCGGGGGATAACCACTAAAGGTAGTAATGCACTATGGAAGAACAACAAGATATTGAATATCCTTACAAATGAAAAATACACAGGTGACGCTCTCCTGCAGAAAACATATATAATCGACTGCATCTCGAAGAAAAGCCGC
>JAZNWG010000042.1:0-3110 GCA_045593225.1 Oscillospiraceae bacterium | reverse complement strand
GCTGCCGTTTTTGAGCTCGCCGCTTATCATCTTTCCTGACAGCATATCCTCGACGCGCGAGGTTATCAGGCGGCGCAGCGGACGCGCTCCGAGCTTCTGTGCGCCTGCTTCGCCTGTAAGGGCCTCTCTGCACAGCTGCTCGATAACGCTGTCCGAAAACGTGAGACTTATTCCGCAGGTGGCGGCACGCTCCCACAGCGAGGCTAGCATCAGCCTGCAGATGTTCTGCAGCTGTTCGTTGCCGAGGCTCTCGAATACCACGATGCTGTCAAGGCGGTTGAGGAATTCGGGGCGGAACTGCTTTTTCAGCTCGCGCATGACGTCGCTCTTGCCGCCGCTGTTCTCGCCGAAGCCTACCCCCGCGCGCGAAAGCTCGTTTGCACCGACATTACCTGTCATGATGATTATGGCATTGCGGAAGTCCGCTTTTCTTCCGTCTGAGGCGGTAAGCGTGCCGTCCTCGAGTATCTGAAGCAGCAGATTAAGCACGTCGGGGTGAGCCTTTTCCACTTCGTCAAACAGCACTACCGAGTACGGTGTCGTGCGAATACGCTTAATAAGCTGACCCTCCTGCTCGTAGCCGACATAACCCGGGGGCGAGCCTATAAGCTTTGACACCGAATGCCGCTCCATGAACTCCGACATATCAAAGCGCACAAGCCTGCTCTCGTCGCCGAATACAGCCTCCGCGACCGCCTTTGAGAGCTCGGTCTTGCCGACTCCTGTCTGACCTAAGAACAAAAACGAGCACACAGGGCGCTTCGGGTCCTTGAGGCCGCTCCTGCCGCGCCTGATAGCCGCCGCGACCTGCTCCACCGCGCTGTCCTGACCGATGACGCGTTGCTTCAGAAGCGCCTCTATCGCGCAAAGGCGGCGGCTCTCGTCAGCGGTGAGCTTTGCAACGGGTATACCTGTAATAGCCGAAGCCGCACGTGCTACTGCCTCGGCATCGACCACCACCTTGGCCTCGCTCTGCCTGCCGCGGGAAAGCAGCGCGCTCTCCTTTTCGCGCAGCGCAGGTATATCGGTGAAGCGCTTTTCCGCTATCGCAGCCGCCATCTGCACGCGCAGCTCGTCTATCCTGCGAAGTCCGCTCTGCTCCTGCTGCTGCAGTCTTGCGGACGCTGCCGCCTCGTCAAGTAGGTCTATTGCCTTGTCGGGGAGATTTCTGTCCGTAATGTACCGTACGGACAGGCTTACCGCTGCCTGAAGAGCGTCGTCGGTTATCACGGCGCGATGGTGAGCCTCGTACCGCTTACGCAGACCCTCCAGTATGCGCAGCGCGGATTTTTCATCGGGAGCTTCCACTGTTATCGACTGGAAACGGCGTTCCAGTGCGCTGTCCTTTTCGATGAACTTACGATATTCCTCGGTAGTGGTAGCGCCTATAACACATATCTCACCACGCGCGAGCTTTGGCTTCATGATGTTTGCGGCGTCGATAGCACCCTCTGCGGCACCTGTGCCGACAATGCCATGCAGCTCGTCAACGAACAGTATCACGCCGCTTGCGGCAGTAGACTCTTCCAGCACGTTTTTCAGCCTGTCCTCGAAATCACCTCGGTATTTAGCGCCTGCGAGGAGCGCTGTGAGGTCCAGCGAATACACGCGCTTCCCCTGAAGCTCGTCAGGGACGCTGCGGCTTGCAATGCGCTGCGCGAAGCCCTCTACTACCGCGGTCTTGCCTACGCCTGCGTCACCGATAAGGCAGGGGTTGTTCTTCTGTCTGCGCAGCAGCACTCGGATTACGCTTTCTATCTCCTCGTCTCGCCCGATGACAGGGTCAAGCTTTCCTGCTTCTGCAAGCGCGGTGAGGTCACGGGCGTATTTGTTGAGCGAGGGATTTTTGCCGCGCCGCTCCTTATCCTCGGCGGAAGGCTGAACGAGCCTGCGAGCGGTGTTATCGGCAGCTATGCGGTCGCTGTTTGCGCCGAGCTCGGTTATGATAACGCTTGCGTAGCAGTCCTTATCCAGCACCACAGCGCGAAGCAGGTGTTCCGTGCCTGCGGTCTTGCTGCCCTCGCTTGAAGCAAGGTTTATCGCGCTCTCCATAAGCCGTCTGCTGCGCGGTGTGAGGTCGGACACGGACAGCCGCGTGGGCGTGCCTCTGCCTACCAGTGTTTCAAGCTTTGACAGCACCTCCTTGCGGCCTATGCCGTATTTTTTCAGCACCATTGCAGAGGGGCTGCTTTCGTCTGCTGTCAGCCCGTACAGAATATGCTCGCTGCCATCATAGGTGTGCCCGAAGCCCATTGCCGCCGCTACCGCGGCATTAAGCGCGGTCACTGCTTTATCCGTAAAACCGTTGAATGAGATCATACTAAGTCCTTTCCGCCCGTAGGGCAGGTGATATATACATAATATTCCCATAAACAGGAAAATTATTTGCTTTAGTATGATATTGACAGGCTGTTTAAGCGAGCGCAGGCTAAAAAACACAGATTTTTTGCAAAATTCAAAAAAATTTTTAAAAATGCTTGACAAAATGAAATTGGTGTGATATAATTAGTAAGTCGTTGGGGCGATGGCTCCTCGTTCGTTTACATGGCGGCATAGCTCAGTTGGCTAGAGCACTTGGTTCATACCCAGGGTGTCATTGGTTCGAATCCGATTGCCGCTACCAAAACGGCCCGTTGGTCAAGAGGTTAAGACATCGCCCTTTCACGGCGGAATCATGGGTTCGATTCCCGTACGGGTCACCATCAACATTTGCTCACATTTGGCTTAACAAAGCCGATTGTGAGCTTTTTATTTTGCTCTGAAAAAGCCGTTGTCCGCTGCTTGTCCGCTGACACGATGTCAGCGCAGTTGCCCCAAAAGCGTGACACGATGTCACGCACCAGAGGGCAACAGGCGCTATTCAGAAAATTTCTGTGCAGAGTGCATTTTTATGCACCCTACTTTTCTTTTTTCAGAAAGCCGAAAGCTCCGTCCATCGCCTCCGCAACTCTCGCCTGTGCGGTCTGGAATTGATGGCAATATACATTCAAAGTCGTTGACGAGCAGCAATGTCCTAATGCTCCCGAAACGGTCGTAACATCAAGTCCTGCCGAAATAAGCGAGCTTGCCGCAAAGTGACGAAAGCTGTGCAGACCATAGAACGGCAGGTT
>JAZNWG010000041.1:0-9034 GCA_045593225.1 Oscillospiraceae bacterium | reverse complement strand
TCACAAAGATCCTTGCTGCAGCTGCAGTTGCTTCTATCGCTGCTGGTACAGTTGCTGCTACAGCTAGTGCTTACACTGGTTACCTCAGCTTCCAGACAGCTCCCTACTCTTTCCGTAACGCTTATGATGATGCTACATACGGCCTCAACAGCGGCTACTATGACAGTGTTATCGTTTGGAGTGACAACAACCTTGACGATCCTTCCCAGAAGATCCCGGAGTACGCTGATCTCTTCGACTGGGATATCAACGCTTACGTTTTCGATGGCGGCTTCACAGATGTTACTATTGACGGTGATGGTACTTACACAGTTTCTTCCGACGCTTTTGTATGGGGCGTTGACGGTGCTGACGCTTTCAACTTTGTTCAGGTTTGCGTTGACGTACCTTTCGATGCTTTCGATCCCAACAACAACCCCACAGCTTTCGTAACATCTGCTACTGTATATGTTGATGGTGTTGCTACAACAACTCTTGAGAATCCTCCTGTTGAGGGTGACGATGATCGTCTGACAATCAACTGCGCAAACATCTGGAATCCCGATACACCCGCTTACACAGGTGCATTCCCCACAGAGTCTCTTGCAGTAGAGTTCACAATCGAGGGTCTCGGCGGTGGTTCTGACGCTGCTGTTGATACAGATGCTCCCGCTACAGACGCAGGCGACAAGGCTTCTCCTGACACAGGCGTTGAGGGTGTAGCTGCTGTTGCAGGTCTCGCAGTAGTTGCTGGCGGCGCTCTGCTCCTCTCCAAGAAGAGAAGATAATCAAATAATAACACATATTCTTAACTGATATGTAACGACGACCCCCGATTTTTCGGGGGTCGTTTTTTTGTTTCCCTCATAATCTCGCACTTTCCTGCATAAAAATGTGAAAAAGGAAATGTCTAAGAAATAATTCTTTTGGGGGTGCAGAGATTGAAAGGCAAAGCCTGCAGGATCGAGAATGAAAAGCAGGAGAGATGCGTTATACTCGGTCAGTACATAGTTGAAAACAACGCCACCGTGCGCAGCGCGGCGAAAGAGTTCGGAATAAGCAAAAGCACGGTGCATCAGGATATAACTTCAAAGCTGCAGCAGGTGAATCACAAGCTCCACGATGAGGTGAAGCAGGTGCTAGACCGAAACAAGCAGGAGCGTCACCTGCGCGGCGGTCAGGCCACAAAAGAGAAGTATGCAGCCAAAAACAAAAGATGATGCTGCTCTACTACAGCGCGCATAATGTTTTTGCGCAGCAAAATCGGTTTCCATAAGGGAAACCGAAATGGAGCGTGCGCCCGCGGCTTTGCGAAGCAAATCCGCTGGAGTATGCGGCAAAGAAATCAAAATGAAAATAAAACGCCCCCGAACTTCGATTCGGGGGCAAGCTGTTTAGCTGCGTTTTTTTGCGGAGTAGGATAGCGTCATCAGGCTGTCAGCGAGATGAACGTTTTCGACGCAAGCGTCGGGGTGATCGAAAAGGATATCGTAGTGAGTGAAGTTCCAGAATGCGTTTACTCCAAGGCCTATCAGCTTCTCTACGGTCTCCTTGGCTGCGGTGCGGGGAATACAAAGGATAGCCATGGTAGGCTTGTGCTCCTTGCAGAACTCCTCAAGAGCATCGGCGCTCTGCACGCTTATGCCGCTTATCTCGGTGCCCTGAAGCTCGGGACTGGTATCGAAGATACCTGCCAGCTCATAGCCGTAGCGCTGGAAATCCGTGTGGATAACTAGTGCGCGGCCGAGATTACCTGCGCCGATGAGTATCATCTTCTCGGCAATATCAAGACCGAGTATCTTTGCGATCTCCTCGCGCAGCTCCGCTACATTATATCCGTAGCCCTGCTGACCGAAGCCGCCGAAGCAGTTGAGGTCCTGTCTTATCTGCGAGGCTGTAAGGCGCATCATCTCGGAAAGCTCACGCGAGGATATCTTGGTGATGTCCTGCTTTAAAAGCTGGCCCAGAAAGCGGTAATAGCGCGGAAGTCTGCGAATTACGGAATTGGAAATGTTGTTGTTCTTTTGCATTGTTTACACCGTCCTTATCAGGTGAATGAATAGTATCATAAGGCTTTAATCTCAGACAAGCGAGAAAGTGCCAGATGCAAGGAAACTGTGTAACGGCTAGGCTTTGCGCCTGGCGTTATGCAGTTGACGCAGTAGAAGGTGCTTTATCGTTTGTCTGACAAATTACATCATTGCTGCGAGGCGCTTGTTGATCTCAACCAGGAAATCCTCTGTGTTCACCTTGCGCTTGTTCTCGAGGGTAGAGAGAACGTACAGATCGCCTGTCATAACGCCCTCCTCGATAGTCTGAACAGTAGCCTTTTCAAGCTTCTCGGCATAAGCTGTAAGCTCGGGGATATTATCAAGCTCGCCTCTCTTCTTCAGAGCGCCTGTCCATGCGAAGATAGTAGCAACGGAGTTTGTGGAGGTCTCCTCGCCCTTTAAGTGCTTGTAGTAGTGACGTGTAACTGTGCCGTGAGCAGCTTCGTACTCATAAACGCCGTCGGGGGAAACGAGCACAGATGTCATCATACCGAGAGAGCCGAATGCGGTTGCGACCATGTCGGACATAACGTCGCCGTCGTAGTTCTTGCAGGCCCAGATATAGCCGCCTTCGGCGCGCACTACTCTTGCAACAGCGTCATCAATGAGTGTGTAGAAGTACTCAATGCCTGCTGCCTCAAACTTTGCCTTGTATTCAGCCTCGTAGATATCAGCGAAGATATCCTTGAATGTGTGGTCATACTGCTTGGAAATGGTATCCTTTGTAGCAAACCAGAGGTCCTGCTTGGTATCGAGAGCGAAGTTGAAGCAAGCTCTTGCAAAGGACGCGATAGAGCCGTTGATATTGTGCAGACCCTGAATGATACCGTCGGAGCCGTTGAAGGTGTGGATAAGCTGGCGTGTTTCGTTGCCGTCCTTATCTGTTACGATAAGCTCACACTTGGAGCCGTCTGCAACCTTCATCTCGCTGTTCTTGTAAACATCGCCGTAAGCGTGACGTGCGATAGTGATGGGCTTTGTCCATGTGGGGATAAGGGAGTTGATACCCTTGCAGATGATGGGGGCACGGAATACTGTACCGTCAAGGATAGCACGGATAGTGCCGTTGGGGGACTTCCACATCTCCTTCAGATCGTACTCTGTCATACGCTGTGCGTTGGGAGTGATAGTCGCGCACTTAACAGCAACGCCGTACTTCTTTGTAGCGTTTGCGGAGTCGATGGTGATCTGGTCGTTTGTCTCGTTTCTCTTAACAAGACCGAGGTCATAGTACTCTGTCTTGAGGTCAACATAGGGCTCGATAAGGATATCCTTTATCATCTTCCAGATAATTCTGGTCATTTCGTCGCCGTCCATCTCGACGAGGGGAGTTGTCATCTGAATCTTTTCTGCCATTGTATTAAGTTCCTTTCGGTTTTAGTTGTTCGCCTTGAATACGTCGGCGACTTCGTTGATCGTAATAAATGCGGTGGGGTCAGCCTCGTGAACAACGTTTCTCATGCGTGTTACCTGGAAACGGTTTACCACGAAGTAAACGATTGTCTTATCAGCGCCCGAATAGCCACCCTTGCATTCTACGCGGGTAGCGCCGCACTCGAATGTATCGGACAGCACCTTGCATATATCATCGGGACACGTGGTAACTATCATTGCGCACTTAGCGCGGTCAAGACCGTCTACGATAAAGTCAACTGCCTTGAGTCCCGCAGCGTATGTGATGATAGAGTACAGCGGGAGTATCCAGCTGTTTATCAGAACGCCTGCAACTATGTACAGCAGGATATTGTAGATCATCACGAACGTACCAACGGTGATGCCGAGCTTTTTTGCGAATATGACAGCCATTACCTCGATACCGTCCATTGCGCCGCCGAAGCGTATTGCGGTACCACTTCCGATACCCGAGATTATACCGCCGAACAGCGCACAGAGCAGCAGATCCTGCTCCGCAAGCGGGGAAGCAATGCTTACATCTATGGGAAGTACATCAGTTATCACCCACGCTGCCACGGAATATATCACGACTGTGTATATCGCGTTTACTGTGAACGTCAGTCCTTGCTTTTTTAGGCCGTACAAGAAAAGCGGCACGTTAAGGATAAGCAGGAATATTGACAGGCTGAGCGGAGTTACCTGCGCGAGCAGCATAGAAGTTCCCGATATACCGCTGTCGTAGAGATTTACGGGATTCAGAAAGCAGGTGATACCGAATGCGTTGATGATACCTGCAATTGTCAGCATTATAAAATTGCGAAGCTTGAATCTTTCTTTGAATTTTTTCATTTTCGATTTATGGATTATCCGTTCTTGGTCATGTTGAGCAGACCGCCTGCGAGTATCATACCCTTGCCGCGCTCGGACAGCTCGCACTTAACTTCGTACTTCTCGCCCTTGGTCTTGTTCTCAACAACGATCTTGCCGTCGCTCTCGATTATGCTGCGGATATCAGCGATAAGGAGCGTATCGCCCTGAGCGATCTTTTCATAGTCGGCCTCGTTCACGAACTCCAGAGGCAGGATACCGTTGTTGATGAGGTTCTGTCTGTGGATACGAGCAAAGCTCTTGCAGATGATAGCCTTTACGCCGAGGTACAGGGGAGCAAGTGCTGCGTGCTCTCTGGACGAGCCCTGACCGTAGTTTACGCCGCCGACGATGATAGACTTACCTGCTTCCTTTGCACGCTTCGGGAAGGTCTCGTCGCATACTGTGAAGCAGTACTCGGAGATAGCGGGGATATTGGAGCGGAGCGGCAGGATCTTTGCGCCTGCGGGCATGATATGGTCTGTTGTGATGTTGTCGCCTACCTTCAGTGTAACGCCGCACTCGATAGACTCTGCGAGGGGCTGGTTTACGGGGAAGGGCTTGATGTTCGGACCGCGGAGGATCTCAACAGCGGGAGCGTCCTCTACACTGGCGGGAGCGGCAACCATGTTGTCGTTTATGAGGAACTTCTCGGGCATGATGTAGGGAGGCATTGCGCCGATAGTTCTGGGATCGGTGAATACGCCTGTTACAGCGGAGATAGCAGCTGTCTCGGGAGATACAAGGTAGATCTGACCGTCCTTAGTACCGCTTCTGCCTTCGAAGTTACGGTTGAAGGTTCTGAGGGAGATACCCTTGGAGTTGGGGGACTGACCCATACCGATGCAAGGACCGCATGCGCTCTCGAGGATACGCGCACCTGCGTCAATGAGGTCGGACAGTGCGCCGCAGTCAGCCATCATGTTGAACACCTGCTTGGAGCCGGGTGCGATCGCAAGGCTTACGTCGGGGTGAACTGTCTTGCCCTTGAGGATATGAGCAACCTTCAGGAGATCCTGCAGAGAGGAGTTTGTACAGGAGCCGATACAAACCTGATCCACCTTTACGGCGCCGATCTCCTCAATAGTCTTGATGTTGTCGGGGGAGTGGGGACAAGCTGCGAGGGGAACGAGCTTTCCGAGGTCGATATTTACCTCCTCGTCATAAACAGCGTCGGGGTCAGCGGACAGGGGAACATAGTCCTCTTCTCTGCCCTGAGCCTTCAGGAATTTCAGTGTTGTCTCGTCGGAGGGGAATATAGATGTTGTAGCGCCAAGCTCTGCGCCCATGTTTGTAATGGTCGCACGCTCGGGAACGGACAGGCTTGCAACGCCGTCGCCGCAGTATTCCATTACCTTACCTACGCCGCCCTTAACAGAGAGGATACGCAGGACCTCGAGGATAACGTCCTTTGCGGATACCCAGTCGTTGAGCTTGCCTGTGAGGTTGATCTTAACGACCTTGGGCATTGTTATGTAGTAAGCGCCGCCGCCCATTGCAACTGCAACGTCAAGACCGCCTGCGCCCATTGCGAGCATACCGATACCGCCGCCTGTGGGAGTATGGCTGTCAGAGCCGATGAGGGTCTTGCCGGGCTTGCCGAAGCGCTCGAGATGTACCTGATGGCAGATACCGTTACCGGGTCTGGAGAACCAGATACCGTGCTTCTTTGCGATAGAGCCGATGAAACGGTGATCGTCAGCGTTCTCGAAGCCGCTCTGCAGTGTATTGTGGTCGATGTAAGCAACAGAGCGCTCTGTCTTTACGCGGTCAACGCCCATAGCCTCAAACTGGAGGTATGCCATTGTACCTGTGGCGTCCTGAGTAAGAGTCTGGTCGATCTTAAGACCGATCTCCTGACCCTTTACCATCTCGCCGTCAACGATGTGCGCTTTGATGATCTTTTCTGTTAATGTAAGTCCCATTTGTCTGTCTCCTTTTTGGTTTTGTAAAATTGAAAAACAATACATATTTATTATACTATATCAAGCGCGATATGTCAAGAAAATCACAATATTTTTTTGCTGTATATCATGTGTTTTTCATATTGCAGAAAATTGCAGATAAAGATGGTTTATCATACACTCAGCGGAGGAGCCGAGACGCTCTTCCCGAATAAGAATATCAATCAAAAAGGAGGTAAGGATTTGGGCTTTAAAAACTGGCTTATGGGCAGGCGCACTAAGGGCACGCTCCCGTTTCTCGCCGAGTATTATGCTGAGGCTGAGCGCTTTTCCGACATAGTATCGGGCGGCGGCGACTGGCGCTATACCCGAAAGGGTGGGCTTAACGGCGGAACGAGAAGGCTTGCGTCACTCGGAGCGGCAAGGGCTGTCTGTGCTGAGCTTTCCAGGCTGTGCTTCACAGAGGGCACGACAGTCACAAGCGCCGATCTCGACACCGAGAGATTCCTGCAGGAGGTGCTGAAGGAAAATCACTTCTACGAGCGCTTTCCTGCGTTTCTCGAAAAGGTGTTTGCGCTGGGCGGCGGTGCAGTCAAGGTGTACTGGGACAACGGCGTGAAGCTTGATTTCGTCGAGGCAGACTGCTTTGTGCCTACAAAATGGGACGGCAGATGCATCACAGGAGCGACCTTTGCGTCAGAGGTGACCGAGGACAACAGGCATTACTGGCTGACCGAGACACAGGAGCTTTGCGAGGATCATCTCACCATAGAAAACCGACTTTACACCGATACAGGTGCAAAAGCGGAGCTGTCCGAGGTGCTTCCCGCGCTTTCAGAAAAGAGCGTCATCAATGGGCTTTCAAAGCCGCTGTTCGTGTACATCGGCACAGGGCTTTCGGGCGCGAAGGGCTGTAAGCTTCTCGGAAGCTCGGTGCTGAAGGGCACTGAGGACACGCTGAAGAGCCTTGACATCGTATTTGACAGCCTTTCAAGGGAGTTTGTCCTCGGCAAGAAGAGGATAATCGTGCCGTATTACGCGGTGAGGGGCGAGTACGATGAGAACGGCGATATCAAGCGTTATTTCGACGTAAACGACGAGGTGTTTCAGGCAATGTCGGTATCCGACACCGAGGACCTGAAGATCACAGACAACACCGCCGAGCTGCGTGTAGCGGAGCACACCGAGGCGCTTTCTGCGCTGCTGGATATGCTTTGTATGCAGGTGGGGCTTTCCGAGGGTGCGCTGTCCTACAAGGGCGGCACTATCAGGACTGCTACCGAGGTAGTCAGCCGCAACAGCCGCACCTATCGCACACAGGCATTCTTCCGCGGTATCATAGCCGAGGGACTGGCACAGGTGATGGAGAATATCTGTATTCTCGGCAAGATGGGCGGACTGCTAGCTGACGAGGCATCGGAGAAGGCAAGCCTGATGTTCGCAGACGGCGCAGCCGAGGACGACGCAACGCGCATAGACCGCGCAGTGAAGCTGTATACAGCAGGAGTTATCTCAAGAACAAGGGCTATATCGCAGATATACGGTATTTCCCTTGAGGAGGCAGAAAAAATCGAAAGGATGGATCACGATGGAGAATAACATTATCGAAGCAGAGCAGCTTCCCGTTGAGGAAGTGCCTGCGGCAGAGGAGCAGGAGTGCGTAAATACCGAAAACGAGCTTCAGGAGCTGCAGGCAGCGCTTAACGAGGCTAAGACAAAGCTGGCGCTTCTCATGAACGGTGCAGCAAGATCAAAGCTTTCAGAGAGTGCTAAGATAGCGCTGCTGCTTGTGGAGTCGGGCGCTGACCCCGAGGACGCAGCTCAGGCGGTACTTCAGGAGTACCCTCATCTGAAGCGCACAGACCGCGAGGTTCCGTCCTTTTCCGCAGCAACGAGCGGCAGCGGCGATGGCTTTTCCGCAATAAGAAGCATTTTCGCGAAAAAGTAAGTTCGCGGGCGGGTGGAGGGTGAAGATATATCATGTGCGTGCACTGTGCGGAAAGTAACGGGCTTACCGATGGGAATTGCCGTCAGCAGGGCAGAGCGTGAATAAACAAAAATACCGCTGTATGGTTACAGCGGTATTTTTCACATCTGATAAGAAACTCCGTCACTCTTTATATGCCGCGAGTCGTTTGCAAGCTCTATCTGTGGCGCTGTGAGCGAGCCTTTTTCATCGGACAGACAAAGTACAGTTATCGCGGTGAAATCGGGGCAGATGGCTCTGCACAGGTAGAAGAACGGGATATTAAGCAGGTGCGACAGCAACGCGGAGGATGAGCCGCCGTGGCTGAACAGCGCTATGGTGCGCTCGGTGTTATCTCCGACAACGCGGTAATTCGCGCCCTCGCGCTTGTAGCCGAGCGAGAGCAGCCATTCATCGGACTGCTCTGCGACACGCTGCAATTCCGAGAAAACAACGTTGTTGCAGAATGGCGGCTGCTTTGTCCAAGCTTCGTCCATCAGCGAATGTCCAAGCTCTATTGCCTTAAGCGAGGTATCCCATGGGTGACCGTCGGCATAGACGGGTTGTCTATCAGAGCTGCCCCAGCGTATCTCGTGCATGAAATCAACGGTGTTTACGTCGAGCGAAAGTAGCTTTGCGGTATGTAAGGCGGTCTCCTGCGCACGTCCGAAGGGTGATGAGAATATCTGCTGGATGCCCTCGTTTTTAAGGCGCAGCGCGGCTTTTTCAGCCTGCTCATGCCCGAGGGGAGTGAGGCAGTCGTTTGCGTAATCGGGGTGTCCGTGACGGACGAGGATGATTTTCATGGGTATCTCCTTTTTATGTATCGTACTTATCTCCTATAAATGTCCAATACTGCCTTTACACTGGTG
>JAZNWG010000040.1:0-1763 GCA_045593225.1 Oscillospiraceae bacterium | reverse complement strand
AGGCTTCCGCCGCTGAGTGCGGTCTCGATAGCGATCATTCTGCCAACGCCGCCGCAGCCTATCACCAGCACGTCCGAATTAAGGTTCGCGCCCAGCATATCGATAGACTTTGTAAAGCCCATTACATCGGTGTTGTAGCCGAGCTTCTTCTCGCTGTTTGCAACGCAGTTTACCGAGCGGTAGCGCTTAGCGCCCTCTGAAAGCTCATCGCAGTAGTCGATGATTCCCACCTTGTGGGGGATAGTGATATTGAGGCCATCGAGTGACGCGAGGAAATCCGCCTTTGCGGAAAGCTCCTCGGGCGCGATATCGTACAGCTGATAATCCACCGTTTCGCCCGAAAGCTCGAAGAGTCTTGTGTGTATCTGAGGGGACAGCGAGTGTCCGAGAGGGTGCCCTATTAAACCGAATTTACGCATAATGTTGCTCCTTGTGTTTAGTGTAGGGACACGGCTTGCCGTGTCCGCAGATCAGCCTTTTAAAGCCTCCAGCGCCTTTTCCAGTGTCTCGCAGTTTTCGATGTTTACTGCGTTTGCGCCCTTGAAGGTCTTTTTTACAAGACCTGTCAGCACCTTGTTGGGGCCGAGCTCGACATAAGCCTCGATACCTGCGTTGTTCATCTCGTTCATCTCGTCAACGAACTTAACGGGCGAGCAGATGTGGGAGGCAAGGTAAGAGGGCATATCGGAGAAGTCTGTAAGCTTCTTGCCGTATACGTTGGAGTAGAAGTCGCAGCTCGGAGCCTTGAAATCAAGTCCTGCGCTTGTAGCCTTGAATTCCTCAGCGGCGCTGTTCATCAGCTTTGTGTGGAACGCAGCGGAAACAGCAAGCTTCACGCAGCGAGCCTTCAGCGCGGAGAGCTTCTCGATAGCTTCGTCAACTGCTGCAGCTTCGCCTGCGATAACGGTCTGCTCGGGGCTGTTGTAGTTTGCGGGAGCAACAAACCCGTTTACTTCAGCGAGCACCTTTTCGATAGTCTCATTGTCGGAGCGAAGTATTGCAGCCATTGCGCCGCCGCTCATCTCGGCAGCCTTAGCCATAGCCTCACTTCTGAGCTTGATAGCCTTGTAGCTTTCCTCAAGGGAGAGCATGCCGCTCGCGTACATTGCAGCGTACTCGCCGAGGGAGTGACCTGCAACAGCGCAGTTTTCAATGCCGTTCTCTCTTGCCGCAGTAAGCGCGATGAGGGAAGCTGTGAAGATAGCAGGCTGGGAAAGTCTTGTCTGGGAAAGCTCCTCGGGGGAAGCCTCGTTTATCTTCTTCATAAGGTCAAAGCCCATGATGTCCGAGCCGCACTCCAGTATCTGCTTTGTCGCGGAATACTTCTCCGCAAGCTCAGAGCCCATACCGGGGTACTGGCTGCCCTGACCCGAGAATAAAAATACAGTTTTCATGAATATATACCTCCAGAAAATAAAATAATTAACAGTAGCCGTGTAACCCACAAAAATCGACTTTTTGTTGATTTAGTAAATAAAATCACACCAAAACTGTTGACAAAAAGGCGATAATAGGGTAAAATATAAAATGGTATGTTTTGCGAGGGAACACTATACCCTACCTGATTATAAATCGACCATTTCTGCAGGAAGCTTTACCCTGCAAGAATATATTATACATTATAATGTAAATAAAATCAAGGAGTTTTTTCGATGAGTGGAATTAAGATTATCGGAACAGGCAGCTATATACCTGAATTTGTAGCAGACAACAATAAATTTTCCGAGATACTGGACACATCTGACGAGTGGATCACTCCCCGC
>JAZNWG010000039.1:0-7253 GCA_045593225.1 Oscillospiraceae bacterium | reverse complement strand
GGCGGGCTTACATAGTGGATACAGTCCACGATAAGACCGCGCTTTGCCATCATATAGCCTGCAACAGGGCTGTCGATACCGCCCGAAAGCATCAGCAGCGCCTTTCCGCTGCTGCCGACAGGCATGCCTCCTGCGCCGATGATACGCTCAGCCGAGAGGTACGCACCGTTGTCGCGTATCTCAAGACGTACTGTAACGTCGGGATCATGCACGTCCACCTTTAAGTAGGGGAATGCACTCAGCACAACGCCGCCAAGCTCCTGCTGTATCTCGGGAGTCTGCATGGGGAATTTCTTGTCTGAGCGTTTAGCCTCGACCTTGAAGGTCTTTGCTGTTTCAAGCGCCTCGCGGAGATATTCCTCTGCGTTTTCCGCAACCACTGCGAAATCCTTCGGGAATACCGCGCAGCGCTGTATCGCGCCTATACCGAATATGTAGCTCAGCTTCTTTACTACAACGCTGATATCTACATCGCACTCGGGAGTAACGTAAACAGTGGACTGCTTGCGGAAGTAGGTGAATTCTCCGAGGTCCTTCAGTCTGCGCTTTATATTCTTTACGAGGATATCCTCAAAGGTGGATTTATTAAGTCCCTTTAAGGCTATCTCGCCGTATTTTACCATTACAATTTCTTTCATTTATCGTCTGAACCTTTCAATGCCTTTTTTTATATTCTCGCAGAGGATATCAAGCTCCTCCTCTGTGGTGTCCGAGCACATGCTCACGCGGATAGTGCTGTCAGCCTCGCTGTCGGGGATACCGAAAGCCGCGAGCACGCCGCTGGTCTTTCCCTTGGAGCAGGCAGAGCCGCTGGAAACGTATATCTCCTTTTCTTCAAGCGAATGCAGCATTATCTCACTGCGCACGCCCTTTATGCTGAAGCTTATTATATTATTAACACAACGCTCATCGGAATTAAGTTTCACGCCGTCCATTTCGGAAAGCTTTTTTGTGAGGTGCGCTTTCAGCTGTGCGAACCTGTCCGCATCTCCGCGGTAGCTCTTCACTGCCGCCGCAAGACCTGCGATAAGCTCGACAGGCTCTGTACCCGAGCGCAGCTTTTTCTGCTGGCCGCCGCCGAGGAGCAGGGGAGCAAGTCTTACGCCCTTTCTCACGAACAGTGCGCCTATGCCCTTGGGACCGTGTATCTTGTGTCCCGAGATGCTAATAAGATCACCGTCGAGCGGCACCTTCAGGAAACCCTGTACCGCGTCGATATGTACGATCGTCTTTTCGTTTTTGCGTTTTACAAGCCTGTACAGCCTTTTCACATCAACGACAAAGCCTGTCTCGTTATTCACCGCCATGCAGCTTACAAGGACTGTCTTGTCGTCTACCGCGTCTGCGATAGCCTGTTCGAAATCCTCATGATCTTTAGGAGCGAGCCTTACAACGCGCATTCCCTTTTCTTCAAGCTTTGAGACAGGGTTTGCAACAGCGGGGTGCTCTATCGCGGTGGTGACTATTTTATCACCGTTTCTGCGGTAGGTCTCGCACACGCCGAATATCGCGGTATTGTTGCTTTCGGTAGCGCCCGAGGTGAAGTACACATCGCCCTCGGGAAATTTAGCGGAAAGAGTTTTTCTTGCGCCGTTTATTATCTTTTCTGCTTCTATACCAAGCTTGTGAAGTGAGCTGGCATTACCGAAGCAGCCGTTCATCGTATCGGTAACTGCAGCCACAGCCTCGGCACAGGGCTTTGTTGTAGCGGCATTGTCGAGATATATCATCGTATTATTTTGCTCTCCGTTTTTGTTCTCTTTTTAGGCTTGTACATAGTAAGCCATTATCACTCTATTATAGTATAGCACATTTCCCTGCATTTGAACAGTGTTTTTTGAAATTTTTTATAGGATTTTCAAAGAGATTACAAAACGGTTACAAATGGTTACAAAACGGTTACAAAAAGGGTGAAAAGGTTACTGAATTATTACAGTTTTTCGGAATTTGGTTACAATGTTGTCATAATTATTGATTTTTTTATCCGCAGGTGCTACAATTAGGTCAGAAAGAAAAAACGAATGAATATGAATCCTCCAAAAATTCCTATTAACGCCTCCGATGAAGATCGGGGGCGTTTTAGGTTTTGGTGATGAGGGTAAACCTCAAGTCGTCCGTACACATCTCGCTTGCATATTTTCCTCCATAGCGTACGGTGATTTGCTTGAAAGGCACAAAGCCTTCCTGCGCTCACACCGCACACTCTGACGAAAAAACTGACTGCGTGATCTGCGCACGTTTGCCGCGAGGTTCACCTTCGGGCGCGCGTTACCACGCACATCAGGTCTGAATATTTCCCGCCGCACTGCAATGTTTTTTGTGTTGACGTTTTTGCGGAAATATGGTATATTAAAAACGTTCAATAATAAAACGGAGTAAGTGCATATTTGTATGCAGAATATGTGCAGCGTGGAGAGGGGGGCGGATTTGTGCTGAAGCTGCTGAGATATGGCAATACGAACACTTTTTACATAAGCGCAGGCAAAAAGGGGCTGCTTGTGGATACTGACTGGGCAGGCACGCTGCCTGCGTTTTACAAGGCTATTAAGGCTTCTGATTTAACGCTTTCCGATATTACGTATGTTATGGCTACGCATTATCACCCCGATCACATGGGACTTATAAGTGAGCTTCAGGCGCTTGGCATAAAGCACATCGTTTTTGACGAGCAGAGAGATATGCTTCATTTTTCCGACGGCATTTTTGCAAAAGAAAAGGGCATACAATATGCCCCGATAGATGACAACAGAGCAGAGGTCATTTCCTGCGCCGACAGCCGTGATTTTCTGGCTTCGCTCGGAATAAACGGTGAGGTGCTGCATACGCCTGCGCACAGCGAGGACAGCGTTTCGCTGGTGCTTGACGAGGGCATTGCGATAGTCGGGGATCTTGATCCTGTCGATGTCATAAATGCGTATGAGGACAATGCACTTCTTGAAGAGTGCTGGGATATGATAATGGCTCATTCGCCTGAAACGATATTTTATTCACATGCAAATAAAAAAGAGTTATAGAAATGTACAAGATCTTAATGGCCTGCCACGGCAGTATGCGTATTGGAATTGGATGTAATAAATATAAACTGATGCCTGATATGCGATCAAAAACGTCTACGATCAGACAAAACAAGATTGACTTTTTGTCTGAAATATGCTATACTTTTAAAGCTCATCGGAGGATGTTGTAATTCGTATATACAACACCGGATAAGTCGACTGCTTTTGCGGTCTATCTTGTCCGGTGTTTCTGGCTTAGGAGGCATATAATTAATGAACAATTCACAGAGTTTTACTGAAGGACGGATCTTTTCGCCACTGATACGTTTTGCACTGCCTATTCTGCTGGCAATGTTTTTACAGGCGATGTATGGTGCTGTTGACCTGCTTGTTGTTGGTCAGTTCGGCGGCGACCTTGCGGATGTCTATGTATCGGCGGTATCCACAGGCAGTCATATTATGCAGACGCTTACAGTAGTTATAACCGGACTTGCTATGGGACTTACTGTTTTCGTGGGAAGAAAAGTAGGCGAAAAAAAGAGAGATGAGGCCGGAAAGATCGTCGGCAGCGGTATTTTTTTGTTTGGCGTTTTTGCTGTTGTTATTACAGCTGCTATGTTATTGGCGGCTCCCGCATTTACCCGACTTATGCACGCCCCGACAGAAGCTTTTGATGATACTGTGTTATATGTTGTCATCTGCTCTGCAGGAACGGTATTCATCGTTGCCTACAATCTGTTGGGAAGCATCTTCAGAGGTATCGGAGATTCAAAAATGCCGCTTATCACGGTAGCGATAGCGTGCGTATGCAATATTCTGGGCGATCTGCTGCTTGTAGCTGCATTCGATATGGGTGCGGCAGGTGCGGCTTTAGCAACGATAGCTGCACAGGCGATAAGTGTATTTCTATCGCTTATCATTATCCGTAAAAGAAAGCTGCCATTTGATTTTTCTTTGAAAAGCATCAGACCGAACGGTGGTTATATTAAAAAGATCCTCAAGCTTGGCGCTCCGATCGCTCTTCAGGATCTGCTGGTCAGCTTTTCGTTCCTTGTAATAATTGCGATCGTTAATGATATCGGATTGATCGAGTCGGCGGGCGTTGGAGTCGCGGAAAAGGTAGTTGTATTTATCATGCTGGTTCCGTCTGCATTTATGCAGTCTATGTCTGCGTTCGTTGCACAGAACATCGGCGCAGCCAAGCCTGAACGTGCAAAAAAAGCCTTGTTATGCGGTATCGCATCTTCTTTGGCGGTAGGTATAGTGATGGGGTACATAACCTTCTTCCACGGCGATATGCTTGCCGGCATTTTTGCAAAGGGCGCTGATACCATTCTGCTTGCTGCTGAATATCTTAAAGCCTATGCCTTCGATTGTATTCTGACTTCATTCCTGTTCTGCTTTATTGGTTACTTCAACGGCTGCGGTAATACCACCTTCGTTATGATTCAGGGTATCATCGGCGGCATCTGTGTACGTCTGCCTGTTTCCTGGATAATGAGTAAAATTGTGCCTGTATCCTTGTTCCGCATAGGATTGGCTACCCCAATTTCAACTGTTGTTCAGATCTTTTTCTGCGTTGGTTTCTTTATGTTTGTGAGCCGCAAACAAAAGAAAATGCTGCAATAAGTTTGTGCCAAGAAAAGAGCTTCTCTTTGACCGTTAAAGGTTAAGAGGAGCTTCTTTTTTGGGGGCTGTTGTCATTTGGTCAATTAAATTGACTTTCACCCACAATAATGATATAATATCCGTATATGAGGATAGTAGTAAAACCCCGATCTCCACTACTTTTTTACTGCTAT
The DNA here is from genome assembly GCA_045593225.1 of Oscillospiraceae bacterium. Classification (GTDB taxonomy): domain Bacteria; phylum Bacillota; class Clostridia; order Oscillospirales; family Ruminococcaceae; genus CAG-115. Next base: position 2,455 of record JAZNWG010000039.1, on the reverse strand, counting down.
CGAAGTTACCCGGGAGGATTTACATAGATGTACAGGATTTTATTCGTCTGCCATGGCAATATATGTCGCTCGCCGATGGCGGAGTTTGTGCTGCGCGATATGCTGAAAAAGCGTAGCATAGAGGGTGTTGAGGTAGCCTCTGCGGCGACCTCCACCGAGGAGATAGGAAACGGCGTTCACCGCGGTACAAGAACGATACTTCATTCGCTCGGGATAGACTGCTCGTTCAAGCGTGCAAGGCAGATGACGAGGACGGACTATGCCGAGTACGACCTGCTGCTTGGCGCGGACAGCCGCAACATCATCAACATGAAGCGCATTTCAGGCGCTGACGGCGAAGGGAAGATACTGCGCCTGCTGGACTTCACGAGCCGTCCGCGCGACATTTCCGACCCGTGGTATACGGGCGATTTTGATACTACTTATGCCGATGTGAAAGAGGGCTGCGAGGCGCTTATCGCATGGCTGTACGAGCAGGGTATCATCTCATGAGGACGCTTTCACGCTCACACCCGCTGTGCTGCTTTCTGTACCTTATCGCGGTGCTTGGGATAACTATCTTCACGCGCGAGCCTCTGCTGCTGATGATGTCGGCTTTGGGAGCAGCGGCGCTGCTGATACTGTCGGGAATGGCTCGGCACACGCTGTGGCTGCCTGTTATCGTTATAGTGTCGGCGGTGATGAACCCCATATTCGTGCACAGGGGTGATACGGTGCTGTTTTTTGTGGGTGATCTTGCGGTAACGCTGGAATCGATCATATACGGTGCGGTGTTCGGGCTTATGCTTGCTGCGGCGGCAGGCTGGAGTATCGCGGCGGCAAAATACATGACAAGCGACAAATATATCTGGATATTCGGGTGCGTGCTGCCGACGAGCGGACTTGTGCTCAGCTGCGGACTGCGCCTTGTGCCGCTGTTTATCCGAAGGTCAAGAGAATTCTCCTCTGTCTCGTGTGATAGCGGAGTAAAAAGCTCACTGAAGTCCTTTTCGGCGGCTGTCGGATACAGCGCGGAGCAGGCTATGGTATCCGCGGATTCGATGCGCGCGAGGGGCTACGGTACAGCAAAAAGGACGAGCTATTCGCTGTATCGCTTCGGGCTTTCCGAAGGCCTGCAGCTTTGTGCGACAGTGCTGCTTTTTGCAGCGGCGATAACGCTGATGTGCTGCGGCGCGGGTGTGTTTGAGTTCTATCCCACGCTGTCGGATTTAGGCACACAGCCTTCGGATATCGCACTTTACGCGGTGTTCGGTGTGCTTTGTGTGCTGCCGTCCGCTGCGATAGTTTACGAGAAGATAAAACGTAGCCGTGTTTCTGCGGTGATAAAGGAGCATTGAGATGAGCATTATTTCTGCTGAAAAGCTGTCGTTCAGATATCCCGACGGCACTGCTGCGCTCGGTTCGGTGAGCCTTGATATTGCAGAGGGCGAGTTTGTGACGCTCTGCGGAGCCTCAGGCTGCGGAAAGAGCACGCTGCTGCGTATGCTGAAGCCTGCGCTTGTTCCGCATGGCGAGATGAGCGGTGAGATACTGTTCTGCGGCGAAAGGCTGCATGCGATGCCTTTGGAACGTACTGCAAAGGAGATAGGCTTTGTAATGCAGGACCCCGAATCGGGGATAGTCACCGATAAGGTGTGGCATGAGCTTGCGTTCTCGCTTGAAAGCGCAGGCTTCAAGACGGACGAGATACGCCGCCGCGTTGGTGAGATGGCGGGCTATTTCGGGTTGGAGAGCGTTTTCGAGCGTGATTGTGCGAGCCTTTCGGGCGGTCAGAAGCAGCTTGTAGCGCTTGCTTCCGCTGCGGCGCTGCACCCGAAGCTGCTATTGCTTGACGAGCCTACCTCGCAGCTTGACCCGATAGCCGCGCAGAGCTTTATAGACGCGCTTTCAAGGCTGAACCGCGACTTTGGCGTGACTGTCGTTATTGCGGAGCACAGGCTTGAAGAGCTGCTGCATATTTCGGATCGCGTCATCGTTATGGATAAAGGCGGAATAATTGCGGACTGCGCACCGCGCGATATATGCAAGGCGCTTCCCGAGGGTCACCCTATGATGGACGCAATGCCTGTTGCGACACGGCTTTACGCTATGGCAGGCGGCAGGGATAGCGCTCCGCTCTCGGTGCGCGAGGGCAGAATGAACGAGTTATGCAGGAGCGCAGTTGAAAGGCTCGCATCTGAGGCTTCGGCTGAAAAGCCGCTTGGCGAGGTGCTGATAACAGCAAAAAACCTGTGGGTAAGCTATGATAAAAATATGCCCGATGTGCTTAAACGTGCGGATATCGAGGTGCGCGGCGGCAGTATCTCAGCGATACTCGGCGGCAATGGCAGCGGCAAGACTACGTTGCTGAAGTGCCTTGCGGGAATGATAAAGCCGCTCGGCGGCAGCATAAAGCGCAAAAAGGGACTTACATGCGCGTATCTTCCGCAGACTCCATGTGAGATATTCACCGAGG
>JAZNWG010000038.1:0-2115 GCA_045593225.1 Oscillospiraceae bacterium | reverse complement strand
CGCCGACCGAAAGATCCCCGAACTTATGGAAATGGTGGCTTTGTCCGATTCGATGAATAAGAAACTCAAGACTTTTTCCGGAGGTATGCTTCAGCGTGTAGGCATTGCACAGGCGATGCTCAACGATCCTGACATACTTGTTCTCGATGAGCCAACAGCCGGTCTCGATCCCAAAGAGCGTGTGCGCTTCCGTAATCTGATTTCTGCACTTTCCAAGGACCGCACGGTTATTCTCTCCACCCATATCGTATCAGATATCGAGGCCATAGCCAACAAGGTGATTATGTTTAAGGATCACAGGCTGCTGTGCTGTGAGGAGCCTGCGGATATATGTGCCATGGTAGACGGAATGATATACGAAACCGACAGGCTTGATAGACTGACCACACCTTATCTTCTGCTCTCCGAAAAGCAGGAGTCTGACAGGCTCCTCTCCCGAATTGCCTGCGAGACTCCGCCCGATGCAAGTATCTGCCGACCGGTTAAAGCATCAATGGAGGATGCGTTCCTCTACATTTATCGTGGTGAGAACGAATGAGCAGAGTGTTATTCTATGAAATCCGCAAGCTGGCGGAGAATAATATAATCTGGATATTTCTCGCTGTCTGCCTGTGCCTCAACGGACTGATAATCATTTCCGAAGCGCTGGGTTATTCCTATCCTGATTATGTGGCAGACTATGCAAAGCAAAATGGAGTTGTTATCAATATTGAGCATGAACCGCCTCAGGACGATAACCAATATTATTCCGAGATGCTGCAAGCAGAACTCGATGCAGCATACGACCCGTATTCTGAATACAGCACAGATTATGTAGGCGAGGCTTATATCAGAGCGATAAACTACAAGGGTGTTTTTGCCGATATGATCCGTGCAAAATATGACCGCCTGCAAACCAGTGTGGATGAGCTTGCCGGTACAGACGCACCGATGACGCTGTATTACGCAGGAGATACCGCGCGTATGCATAGCTTTATCTTCGGTACGGTGATGCGTTTTCTTTCAATGGAGGGCAGTGTTGCAGCCGCTCTTATAGCCATGCTGTCGATTGCCACAGAAAAGAACTCAAGCACCGAAACTCTCGTTTACTCCTCCCGCAAGGGCAGAAAGCTGTACATCTACAAACTGGCGGCGTCAATGGCGGTTTCGGTCATAGCCTTTTCAGCAGTTGCAATGGTGACGATGCTCCTGCTGTTTATTTTCATTCCCATTGCACCTATCATGGGAAGCAGTGTGTGTAGTGTTTTTAACTATATAAATGACTATTTAGCCGGTTTGCGTCCCTTTGTCACATGGCACGACATGACGGTATGGCAGTATATGCTTGCTTCTCTTGGTGTGAGTGTCCTTATGGTGCTGTGTGCCTGCCTGTGCGGCTATGCGGCGCAGATTATTTGCCGAACAACCTACATTGCTTTCGGCGTGCTGATGATACTTACCATACTGCCAATGTTTTTGGCAAGTATAAGCCCGTCCGGAACGATCATTTGGATTTTGTCCTGCTTGTCGCCGGTGTACCTCTGGCAGAACCATGAGGTCTGGTTTACCGATGGCGGCGGAGCGTTCGTATTTGTAAATTATGAACTTGTTGGTATGGCGTTTGCTTTGCTTACAGCAGCGGTGTGCGCTGCCGTATCAATAATCCTTGCGAAAAGGAGTGATATTTTATGCGAAGATTAAGATATTTGCGAGTGCTGGGTAAGGAGACCGGCAGACTGTTGAATCTCCGAAGCCTTGCTATTGTTGGTGTTCTGACGGTTATATTCTTCTTTATTTTCATGGAGTATTATTCGGATTTTACTCACGGGCACAGTGCCTATGAGGAATATGCGATAGCACAGCGTATGCTTGAAGAATACGGTGATGAGGTTGATGCTGATGAATATGCCGATTTCAAGACATGGCTGACTGAATATGAGGATAATTGCGAAGAATGGATAGTTGGTAATCCCATATTTGAAAATGTGGGCGTGTACAGCTACGCTGATTATGAGGAGCTTTATCACCGTGGTCACGCAGCGGAGGTAAGCAACGAAGAAAACAGAGCGATATGGGCACTGCTCGATGATGAGTGCGACTATGCTCGTTTTTATGTGCAGGCTCACGAGGAAATCG
>JAZNWG010000037.1:0-3998 GCA_045593225.1 Oscillospiraceae bacterium | reverse complement strand
ATGGCTACGATCCGACTTCACTTACACTTATATCGACAACTACATCACTCCTGAAATGGGTAATGATGACGATTATGCTGATGTGGTGCTTGCTTATGACACATATCAGTGCGAGGGACTTCCTGCTGGTGCTGTCTGCAGCCCCGGACTTGTGGCAATCAACGCTGCGCTTTATCCTGCGGAGAGCGATTATTATTACTTCCTTGCCAGCGAGGACGGCGCATTCTTCTATGCACAGACAAATGAAGAGCATGAGCAGAATATCATTGATGCTGAGCTTCGTTCTCAGGAACAGGAAGAATAAAACTACAGGAGTAACATTGTGAATATTAAACCTGAATTACTTGCTCCCGCAGGCGACGAGGAGTGCCTGCTTTCCGCGCTGGACTACGGCTGTGACGCTGTATATCTTGCTGGAAAGTCCTACGGAATGAGGGCGGGTGCCAAGAACTTTGACGCCGAGGGGTTAAAAAACGCTGTTGAGCTTGCTCATTCCCGCGGTGTCAAGGTATATCTGACTTGCAATACCATTCCTCTTAACGAGGAGCTTGACGCATTTCCCGAATATATTGCTTATGCTCAGCAGTGTGGTATTGATGCCGCGATCGCCTGCGATCTGGGTGTTATCTCGATGATAAAGGAATATGCTCCAGGCCTTGAACTTCACGTCTCCACACAGACAGGAGTCGTAAACTATAAGACTGCAAAGGAGCTTTACAAGATGGGCGCAAAACGTATCGTTCTTGCGCGCGAGGTTGATCTCGAGAATATACGTACTATCCGAAAGAATATTCCCGAAGATATGGAGATCGAGGTCTTTGTTCACGGCGCAATGTGCGTAAGCTTTTCGGGCAGATGTCTTATTTCCGAGTATCTCGTTGCAAGAAATGCAAACCGCGGCGAGTGTGCACAGCCTTGTCGGTGGGGTTATCACCTCATGGAAGAAAAGCGTCCCAATGAGTTTTATAAGGTGTTTGAGGACGAGCGCGGCTCGTATATTCTCAATGCAAGGGATATGTGCATGATCGAACATCTGATTGACTTACTTGACGCAGGCGTAACAAGCTTCAAGATCGAGGGCAGGGCTAAGTCCGCATACTATGTAGCGGTCACTGTCAACGCTTATCGTGCTGCGCTTGATGCAGCTTTAAAGGGAGAGCAGCCCGCTCAGTGGGTCCTCGATGAGGTAAACAAGATCAGCCATCGTCCATATTGTACAGGATTTTTCTACGGACACCCCAATCAGGGCAGCGAAACACAGGATCCCACTGTAACAACTAATGGCGGACAGTATTTTTCTGACAGTGGCTACATGCGTGAATACGATTTTGTAGGCACTGTTGATAATTGTGAAAATGACACGATGTATCTCACACAGCGCAATTACTTTACTTTATCTGACGATCTCGAGATACTTGCTCCAAACCGCGAGCCGATTGTGTTCCGTCCGACAGAGATGTTCAATGCAGACGGAGAGAGCATTGATGTAGCACGACATGCTACTCAGAAGCTGACTATCCCGTCGGATATAGTTGTTCCTCCTCATTCTATTTTGAGGAAGCGCATAAGATAAGGAGGCGTTTGATCATGGCTGACGAGAATTTCGATATAATGAAACCTATAGATTCAGATCTTGATGTTGAAAGTTCTATATTCGATAACGAACAAGCAGCTGCAACCGATACAACTCAACCTCTTTACACAGATACGCAATACGGTTTTGCAACTAAGGAAGAAGCAGAGCTTTTTTCCTCGATTTCAGAAAGTTCAGATAGTCTTAATAGTAGCGTAGGAACGGCTGGTTCGCAAGTAAAATACAGAAATTACAATTCGGTAGCTGATATTCCGCCTCAATTACGTGGCATAGTTAAACCTGAAAACGAGGAGCGAAAAGACGGAGAGTGGCTACCGAACAGGAAAGTATATTTCAACGACGAAGAGGTTCACGGTAAGAAAAAGAATCGTACGATCATCTTTATGTGCGTTTGTTTATTTGTGATCATATCTTTTATAGTAGCCGGTTATGTGTTCGCAGAATAAACATTCACTTACTTAATAAATTACAGGAGGATCTATCATGGCTGACTTCAGATTTCTGGACACATCGTTGAGCTTTGACGAACGTGCGAGAGCTTTGCTTGAAGAGCTTACACTTGAGGAGAAGCTTTCCCTCATTCATACTCGTATGGCTGAAGTTCCGCGTCTTGGTATTAAAGCCTTTGGTATTGGCGCTGAGGTCGCAAGAGGCTTAGTATGCCGTGGAAATGATTTCGGCGAGAGACCTACTACTGTCTTTCCTGAGCCTTTCGGCATGGCTGCAATGTTCGATACTAACATCATGAGAGCCATCGGAGAGGTCACAGGTAACGAAACCAGAATCTACAATGCCGAGGGAAAGAGCTCGCTTTGTGTATGGGGACCTACTGTTGATCTTGAGCGCGATCCTCGTTGGGGAAGAAACGAAGAAGCTTATGGAGAGGATCCTTATCTTGCAGGTACTATGGCCGCTGCTTTCTGCAAGGGCATGTATGGCGTTAATGAAAAGTATGCGCGTGTTATTCCCACTCTGAAGCATTTCTACGCTAATAATCACGAGGAGGACAGAGGCTCCGATAATGCCGTGATACCTACTCGACTGAAATATGATTATTATCTCAAGGCCTTTGAAAAGCCTGTTCGCGAGGGCAATGCATACAGCCTTATGACATCTTATAACGAAATAAATGGTATTGAGGCGCTGTGCAATCCCGAGGTCGATAAGGTATGTAAAGAAAAGTGGGGACTTCTTTTTGCCGTAACAGACGGCGGTGATTTTATAGACAACGTATGCAGACATCGTCACGACAAAACTCATGTTGATGCTATTACAAAGGTATATAAAAATCACGGTGCGGATATCATGACAGACAACGCTCCTGTTGTTACCGAAGCTGCTCGCGAGGCTCTTAACAGAGGGCTTATCGACGAAGCTGATATAGACAAGGCTCTTTTCGGCGTGCTTAAGGCGCGTTTTATGCTGGGTGAATTTGATAAGGATTGCCCTTATAATGATATTGATAAGAGCCTGCTTTGCTGTGACGAGTATTATAAAATATCCGAGAGAGCAGCTGAGAAGTCTGTCATTCTTCTTAAAAACAGCCATGCTGTACTTCCTCTCAACAAGAATGAGCGTGTTGCGGTCATCGGATACCATGCAAACATGAACTTCCGCGACTGGTATACAGGTTATTCTGAAAAGAACGAAACTATCCTTGATGCTATTAAGAGCTATATCGGCGCTGACAATGTCGTTTATGAAAGCGGTAATGATATCATTGCACTGCGTAACGCTTCGACAGGCTTCTATTTTTCAGTAGATGATGAGGGTAATTTCACCTGTGACACTCCCACTCTTAATGAATCGTGTCTGCTTGAGCTGTTCGAGTGGGGCGATGGTTCTGTTTCTTTCAGATCTGTCTACAACGGACTTTTCCTTGCGGATAATGGTGGAATAAGATGTGTCGGCAAGGAACCTTATGGCTGGTTCGTTAAGGAGAAATTTGATCTTCAGCGTATCGGCTCTGACTGTATCATCAGGAACTGGCAGGATCGCTTCCTTGAGACTAACACTAAATCTCAGTTATCTGTAACCACTGCCTTGAAACCCGGTAAGAATTCTGTAATTCATTTAGAAGTGTTCTCAAGTGGTAAGCAGAAAGTACAGAGAGCTGTTACTGAAGCACACAATGTCGTTTATTTCTGCGGAAATAATCCTCTTATCAATGCAAGAGAGACTATGGACAGAAAGCACATTGATCTTCCTGAAAAGCAGCAGGAGATACTTGACACAGTACTAAGCATCAATTCCAATGCAGTTCTGTTTATGGTTTCCGGCTATCCATATGCTATCAGGAACGAAAATGCCAGTGCTATAATGCATACGACACACGCCGGCCCTGCTATGGGCAAGGCTGTGGCACGTACGCTCTTCGGCAAGGAAGTCGGATCGTAGCCATGTC
>JAZNWG010000036.1:0-2353 GCA_045593225.1 Oscillospiraceae bacterium | reverse complement strand
CGACAAGCCTACATATATCACACTTTCCTTTGAAAAGGGTATCCCCGTTGCTCTCAACGGCGAGAAGATGGACGGCGTTAAGCTCATCAAGACTCTGAACAAGATCGGCGGCGAGAATGGTATCGGTCTGTTTGATGTTGTTGAGAACCGTCTGGTTGGTATGAAGTCCAGAGGCGTTTACGAGACCCCCGGCGGTACTATCCTGTACCACGCTCATGAGGTTCTCGAGACCATCTGCCTTGACAAGGAGACTCAGCACTACAAGTACGGTCTTGCTCAGAAGTACGCAGATATCGTATATAACGGTCAGTGGTACACTCCCCTGCGTGAAGCTCTCGATGCTTTCGTAAACAAGACTCAGGAGACCTGCACAGGCGAGGTTAAGCTGAAGCTCTACAAGGGCAACATCATCAACGCAGGCGTTACATCTCCCTACACACTGTACAGCGAGGACTTTGCTTCTTTTGGTGAGGACGATGTTTATGATCAGAAGGATTCCGCAGGTTTTATCAACCTGTTCGGTCTCCCCATCAAGGTTAAGGCTATGCTGGACGCTGAGCGTAACAAGTAAGGCTGCCGATAACCCCACATCTTCGTCGTCAGTCACGCACTTGACGTACACAAAGTACGCCTACGGCGCGACTTCCTAGAATCTGTGGGATTCTCGTTCGCCTTAGAACATGAAAGTTAATTAGGGCGGGAAAGTTTGAAGCACTGTTATGCGCTTTTAAGCCTTTCCGCTCTAAATCCATTTTTATAAATAGGTATGAGGTTAGAAATATGGCACAAATGATGTGGGCAGGAAGATCGTCCAAGGACGTTGACAGCAAGGTAAACGACTTCAACTCCTCGATCTCCTTCGACGGAAGAATGTACAGACACGATATTGAGGGCAGCATTGCCCATGCGACCATGCTCGGTGAACAGGGCATAATAAGCATGGAGGATTCCCTCACCCTTATCGGCGGACTTAAAGAGATACTGGCTGATATCGACAGCGGAGCATTACAGCTTGATATGACAGCTGAGGATATCCACATGTTTATCGAGGCGGAGCTTACAAAGCGCCTTGGTGACGTGGGAAAAAGACTCCATACAGCGCGTTCCAGAAACGATCAGGTAGCTCTTGATATCCGTCTTTATCTGCGTGACGAGATAAAGGGACTTTCCAATCTTGTATCTCAGCTGGTGACTGTTCTCTGCAATATCGCAGAAGACAATACCGAGACTATCATGCCCGGTTATACACATCTTCAGCGCGCTCAGCCTATTACATTCGGTCACCACATGATGGCTTATGCACAGATGCTGCTGCGCGATATCGAGCGCTTCAATGAGATCGCACATCGCATGAACGTCTGCCCTCTCGGCAGCGGTGCTCTTGCAGGCACTACCTACGATATCAACCGCCACAGAACAGCAGAGCTTCTCGCCATGAACGCACCTATGGTGAACTCCCTTGACGGCGTTTCCGACAGAGACAGCTGCATTGAGCTTGCTTCTGCTATCGCTATCTGCATGATGCACCTCTCTCGTTTCTCCGAGGAGATAATCCTGTGGAGCAGCTGGGAATTCAAGTTCATTGAGCTTGATGATGCCTATGCAACAGGCTCCAGCATCATGCCTCAGAAGAAGAATCCCGACGTTACCGAGCTTATCCGTGGCAAAACAGGCAGAGTTATTGGCGATACCGTAACACTGCTTACAATGATGAAGGGTCTTCCCCTCGCCTACAACAAGGATATGCAGGAGGATAAGGAAGCTATCTTTGACGCAGTGGATACACTTAAAATGTGCCTTATTCCCTTTATTCCCATGCTTGAAACAATGACACTGTATAAGGATAATATGCGTGCAGCTGCGGCTCGTGGCTTTATCAACGCTACCGACTGCGCTGATTATCTCGTTAAAAAGGGTATGCCCTTCCGTGATGCATACAAGATCACAGGCGGTCTCGTAGCACAGTGCATTAAAATGAATACAACTCTGGAGGAGCTTCCTCTTGATATTTACAAAATGCAGACAGAGCTTTTCGACGAGGACGTTTACAAGGCAATAAGCCTTGACACATGCGTGAGAGAACGTCTCTCCTTTGGTGGCCCGTCTCCCGAAAGCGTAAAGAAACAGATAGAACTTACTAGAACAAAACTGGAGGCACTTTACAATGGTTAAGGTTTACATAGACGGCCAGGAGGGCACCACAGGTCTTAAGATACTGGAGCGCTTCGCAGGCCGTAATGATATTGAGCTTCTGCGTATTGACGAGGACAAGAGAAAAGACCTTGATGAGCGCAAAAAGCTTATCAATAGCTCCGATTTCACTTTCCTTTGCCTGCCCGACGCGGCTTCAATA
>JAZNWG010000035.1:0-2950 GCA_045593225.1 Oscillospiraceae bacterium | reverse complement strand
GAGCTGTGCGGAGATCATCTGGTTGGATACATAGAAATCCTCGCAAAGGCCTGTGTCGATGCCGAAGAAGCTGCTGATCATCTCGGGATCCTCAACGTTCATCATAGCAGGCCACTCGATAGCTGTGAGAGCATTTGCTGCCATCTGTGCTGCTGTAAGGGAAACAGCCTCCTCATCGTTCTCGCCGTCTGTTACCTCGGAGGAGGTGTTGTCACCAGCCTCAACAGAGCCGCTTGTTGTGCTGTCATTAGCAGAGGAATTGTTGTTGCTTGCGCAGCCTGTAACTGTCATTGTGAGTGCAGCAAGGATAGCTGCCATTGTCATAAACTTTTTCATTTTTTGTGTTTCCTTTCATATTCATGTTTCTTTAGTGCTTGTTTCTGATCTCTTCCAGATTTTTCAGAAGAGCTGTCGGCAGACGATGCTTATTTTCGTCATACCACGGGAGATCTGTCAGTGTGACAACGCGGTCGTCATCGAACAGTCGTTTCAGGAACTCCTCGTCCATGTACTTGGGATTGGGACGCGGGAAGCCGTCCTCGCCGATAATGGGGCGTCTGTCCTCACCGTTTTCGTGAACGAACTGTCCCCACCACGGAAGCCACCAGAGCCACATTGCGTTGTCTTTCTGCATTTCGTCGGGCTCAGGAATACAGCCGCATTCCGATAGGGTGATCATCTTACCATGCGTATAGCTGCTCACCTCGCGGAACTTCTCAGCCTGCGAAGCGTGACAGGGAGGATCGGTGTATATATCCTCTCCCGCAAGGTCAAATGTATTCGCGTTTACCGCCATTTCCCTGCTCTGTCCGTTCCATACCCAGATAAGATTTCTCAGCTTGTGGTAATTCATCATTCGGTCGAAGATCATGTACCACAGCTTCTTGTAAGCCTCGACGCTTTCTGCTGTGCCGCGGTTGCCCCACCAGAACCAGCTGCCGTTCGCTTCGTGAAGAGGACGCCATATAACAGGAATATCCTCTTTTTCAAAACGCTTCAGCTGCTCGGCCACCAGATCTATCTCCCTTACGACAAAGTCGTACTCGGGAGTTCCCTCCTCGACAGCCTTTAACATATCAAAACCTGTCTTTCTGTCATAGTCTGTGGTCTTGTAGTAGAACGCTGCGAGCTTCCTGATATCATTCATATCATCGGGCGCGTACCAGTGCCAGCACATCGTAAGTATGCCGCCTGTGTTTCTTGCCCAGTCAAGAGCACGTTCTATCTGGTCATAGCCTCCGCCAAGTCCGCTGATACCCATAAAATCATATCCCCTGATAGCGGGTATCTTGCCTGTGTACTTGTAATACACGAGGTCCTCAAGCTCATGCTCGAAAAGGTACTGCTGACCGCTGATGTGCTTTTTGCCATAGCAGCTCTTCAGAAAATCGAACAGCCTCTGTGTATTCGGCGTAGGGTCTTCCGTGACGAGCTTATCGGGATCGACAGCCTTTGCTGACAGTCCCTTAAGCAGTGCGTCAAAATCTGTTTTGTAACTCATTATGTCACCTCGGTAAGCATAGTCGCATACGGTGCAAAGCGTCTGCATTTTTTGCTCACCGCAGATAACACATTGCACAGGTTGAAAAGGTTGCAAAATTTTTTAAAAATTTTTTAATTTTTCAATAAGCAAGTCCGTAGCCCTGCTCGAACATACATTCATCGGTGCCGATCTCGTCCACCGAGCCGTACCAGGGACTGGGAAGCTTGCCTGTAAATTCCGAGCCGCCGCACAGAACATCGGCAACGCCCTGACCCTCAGAGCCGGGCAGATAGCACATAACTACGCTGTCCCACTCGTCGATATGATCATCTATTATTACCTGACGGCCTGCAACGATACAGGTAACTACGGGCTTTCCGAGAGCCTCCGCCTCCTCTATCGCAGCGGAATTGCCTCTGAGTCCAAGACGTCCGCACAGCTGAAGATCGGTAGTATCACCGTTCCACTCGGCATAAGCCTGCTCGCCTACTACAAGCAGAACTGCGTCTGCATTTGCGGCCTCGTTCTTGTCGGTTGTAATGGTGATACCGTACTCGGCAGCCTTCTGCTCAAAGCCCTCAAGTATAGATGTGACACCGTTTATATCCTCAGACGGGCTCTGGTTCCAGTCGATGGTCCAGCCGCCGCACTGCGCTCTGTCGCTGTCAGCGGCAGGGCCTGTAACGTATATCGTCATGCCCTCCTTGAAAGGCAGAAGCTCGTTTTCGTTCTTAAGCAGGACAAGGCTCTTTTCAACAAGCTGCTCCGCAAGGTCGCGGTATTCATCGCTGCCTGTCTCGTCCTTGACGGTCTGGAGCTCATTACAAAGCGGATCATCAAATATTCCCGCGTCAAGCTTTACCTGAATTATCCTGCAGACAGCGTCGTTCACGCGCTCCTCGGAGATATCACCGCTGTTTACGGCGTCGATGATAATGCGCATAGCCTCGTCGTAGCGCTCGACCTCCATAAGCATATCAATGCCTGCGTTGACGCTCTTTATCACCTGCTCTTTATAGGTAGAGGGCGAGGTGTTCTGCACAGAGTTCCAATCGCTGACGATAAAGCCTTCAAAGCCCATCTCGTTCTTGAGATACTGGAGATAGTACTCATGCTCGTGCAGCTTAACGCCGTTTACCGAGGAATGAGTTACCATGATAGTCTGAGCGCCTGCGTCTATCTGCGCCTGGTATACATCAAGAAGCGCTGTTATCTCGTCAGCGGTAAGCTCCGCGTCACCTCTGTCAATAATACGGTCAACATCGGAGTCCTCGCCTGTGCCGAAAATAACGTTTCCGTCAGCAAAGAAATGCTTTGCACAAGCGATTATACCGCCATCAACAAGACCCTTTGTAAACTGCGTGCTGAGCTCGGTTATAATGCCTAGATCCGCGCCGTAGCTCTCATAAGTTCTTCCCCAGCGAGGATCCTCGGACTGCGCAACGACAGGCGCGAAATTCCACAGCA
>JAZNWG010000034.1:0-1648 GCA_045593225.1 Oscillospiraceae bacterium | reverse complement strand
TTAAGCTTGTATTCAGCCATTTTAAGCTGTCTGTCGCTTTCAGCGGATTTCATGCGCTGCTCTGCATTGTCCTTTGCAGTCTGCGCACGGTTTACATCGATCTCATCAGCCCATTCACAGGAGTCAACAAGAACAACGGTCTTCTCGCGGCTTACCTTGATAATTCCGCCGGAGGTCGCAGCGTGGCGAAGCTTTCCGTCTATCATAATGCGCATCTGGCCAATGCCAAGCGCTGCACAATACGGCTCGTGTCCGTTGAGGATACCCACATCACCGACTGTTGTGCGGACGATTATCTGCTCGGTCTCGCCGTCGAAGAACTTCTTTTCGGGCGTGATTATCTCAAGCTTGAACGGAGTCATAAGCTCACCTTAACCCTTCTTAGCCTTTTCTACTGCTTCTTCGATGGTGCCAACGAAGAGGAATGCAGACTCAGGCAGGTCGTCGTGCTTGCCCTCGATGATCTCCTTGAAGCCGCGGATAGTTTCCTTGAGGGGAACATACTTACCCTCCATACCTGTAAACTGCTCGGCAACGGAGAACGGCTGGGACAGGAAGCGCTGGATCTTTCTTGCACGTGCTACTGTCAGCTTATCCTCATCGGAAAGTTCGTCCATACCAAGGATAGCGATGATATCCTGAAGCTCGTTATAGCGCTGCAGGATAGACTGAACTGCACGGGCAACCTCATAGTGCTCCTTGCCTACGATCTCGGGGGTGAGTATTCTGGAGGTGGACTCCAGCGGGTCTACTGCGGGGTAGATACCCATAGACGCAATATTTCTGGAAAGTACGGTGGTAGCGTCCAGATGTGCGAATGTTGTAGCGGGCGCGGGGTCTGTAAGGTCATCGGCAGGAACGTAAACAGCCTGTACCGATGTGATAAAGCCCTTCTTTGTAGAGGTGATACGCTCCTGCAGAGCGCCCATTTCTGTGGACAGTGTGGGCTGGTAGCCTACGGCGGAGGGCATACGGCCCAGCAGCGCAGATACCTCAGAGCCTGCCTGTGTGAAACGGAAGATGTTATCAATGAACAGCAGCACGTCCTGACCCTGCTTGTCACGGAAATACTCCGCCATAGTAAGGCCTGAAAGCGCAACTCTCATTCTTGCTCCCGGGGGCTCATTCATCTGACCGTATACAAGTGCGGTCTTGTTGATAACTCCCGACTCTGTCATCTCGAGGTACAGGTCGTTACCCTCACGGGTACGCTCACCTACGCCTGTAAATACGGAGATACCGCCGTGCTGCTTAGCAACGTTGTTGATAAGCTCCATGATAAGGACTGTCTTACCAACGCCGGCACCGCCGAACAGACCGATCTTACCACCCTTGAGGTAAGGTGCGATAAGGTCAACTACCTTGATACCTGTTTCAAGAACCTCATTGGAGGCTTCCTGCTCCTCGAATGTAGGGGCGGGACGATGGATCTCCCACTTTTCTGCTGTTTCAGGCTGCGGCTTGTTGTCAACCGCGTCACCCAGCAGATTGAAGATACGGCCCAGTGTTTCCTCTCCGACAGGGACCTTGATGGAAGCACCGGTATCTACTGCTTCCATGCCTCTTACAAGACCGTCGGTAGCGCCCATAGCGATACAGCGGACGATATCATCGCCGATATGCTGAGCTACCTCTACCACCAGCTTCT
>JAZNWG010000033.1:0-1576 GCA_045593225.1 Oscillospiraceae bacterium | reverse complement strand
AGTAATGTAATCTTATGATACGAGTAAATGCTAACAAATGTATAGGCTGCAACGCCTGTATCCGCACATGTCCCGTACCTACTGCCAACCGCTATGACGGCAAAGTCGTATATGTCAACGATGATGCCTGTATTAAATGCGGCGAATGTATCAAGCATTGTGAACACGGTGCTCGCGACTACGATGATGATATCGAGCGTTTGTTACAGGATGCAAGAACAAAAAACATATCCCTTATAGTAGCACCTGCCATCAAGACCGCTTTTGACGGAACATGGCGTCATGTGCTGCAGTGGTTGAAATCACAAGGTGTAAAAGCTGTATATGACACATCGTTTGGTGCAGACATATGTACATATCTGCATCTTGAGTATGTAAAAGCCAATCCTCAGGCGAAAATCATATCTCAGCCTTGTGCAGCCATCGTGAATTACGCAGAAAAGCACAAGACAGAACTTTTATCCAGACTCTCCCCTATCCACAGCCCCATGCTTTGTATGGCTATATACGCCAAGAAGTATCTGCATGACAACAACATCATGGTAGGTCTTTCACCTTGCATTGCAAAGGGTGATGAGTTTGCAAACACCAACGTTATCTCATACAACGTAACCTTCCGTAAGCTCGGTGAATACCTGAAAGAACACAACATTCATGTCGGCTCCGGATATTCGGATTTTGAATGGACTGATAACAGAGGTTTCGACGGCGCTTATTATCCCATTCCCGGCGGTCTCAAGGAGTGTCTCAGAGTTCATGCCCCTGATCTGCATGTAACAACATCCGAAGGTGTTCAGAAAGTATATTCTGACTTTGACGAATATCTTGAAGCTGACTCCCGCTACCTCCCCACTGTTTACGACGTGCTTTCCTGTGAATTCGGTTGCAATTCAGGTGTTGGAGCCAAAGCGGATTTCAACGCATTCAATGCTGCATCTGTCATGACGTCTGCAAAAGAATGGTCGTTCGAGCAGCGCAAATTCAAGCGTTTCCCGAATAATGCGTTCAAGCGGTTGAACATGCAGGATTTCATTCGCACGTATACAGACAGATCACAGAATGAGAATCTGTCAACAGAGCGCATAAATGCTGCCTTTGAATCTATGGGTAAGCACTCTGTTGCTGATCGCAATATCAATTGTCATGCATGTGGATATAAGTCCTGCAAACACATGGCGCTGGCTATTGCATCAGGATGCAATCAGCCCAATAACTGCATCATGTATGAAAAGATGCGTACAGCTGAACTTCAGCAGGAAACAGCATTGGAGCACAAGCAGCTTAATGAAGCTGTCAACGAGATCCGCATCGCGCTTCAGTCACTCGAAAACAAGATCATGCCTATTGCAGAAAGAACCGAAAACAATTTGTCCAAAAATGACAAGGCTGTTGATAGCATGACACATCTTGACGCGTCTATTGCAGATATTGCTGAGCGTATAACTACTATCACAGATGCAATCAAAGAAATCGGTAATAACGTTGAAAACTATGAGATCATCCTGAAGGATATCAAGGATATTGCGTTCCAGACCAACATCCTCGCACTTAACGCTTCTATTGAAGCTGCAAGAGC